>CAYPUW010000101.1:0-7217 GCA_964413925.1 uncultured Rhodobacter sp.
GGCGAGCCGGGGTGATTTCAAAGCGATCTACCTCCCATTTTATCTTTTCAACCAGCTTTGGATCACGCAATTCCTCGGAGGAAAAGTTCACTCCAACACTGGCGATACGAAATCCGGCCCGATCCCAGGATTTCAGGGCGGACAGGCTGTGATAAAGGATTACTTCACTAAGGCGAGAAGATTTTCCTGTATTTTCAATAGCTTTGAGGAATAGCCCCGGGAGAACCACCCCGTTTACCGGATGCTCCCACCGCGCCAGCGCCTCAAATCCGACGATCTCGCCGGTGTCGGTGCAAATCTGCGGCTGGAAATATGGCCGGATCTGACCGTTCTCCAAAGCGGCCTCCAATTCGGCAGAAAGGTGATGTAGTTTTTGCGCCTCGCGTCGCATTTTTGGCGAGAAACTTCGGGTGGTATTTGGGCCGTTTTTGCGTGCCAAGGTCAGGGCGGTTTCGGCGCTGGCTAGGACGGATTTGGCGTCTTGCGAGGGGGCACGGCCCGAGAGGCAGATGCCGATTGAGCAGGTTAGGTAGCAGGTGATTTGGTCAACGCTGAACGGTTGAACGATGGCGGCGCGGATGCGGTCGGCGATGGCCAGTGCGATGGCGAAATCGGCCTTTTTGGTGGGCGATAATACCACCGCAAAATCATTGCCATCGATACGCGCAACCATGTCTTGATCACGCACGCAACTGGCGACACGCGCGCCGATTTCGGCGAGGATTTGGTCGCCGGTTTCCAGACCGTAACGGTCGTTTACCTGATGAAACTTGTCGATATTTACATGAAGGACGGCGGTTTCGCGGCCAGTATTACGCTCTACTTCCAAGAACTTAGCGAGTTTTCGTGTAACTTGCTGTCGGTTTGCCAATCCGGTCAGAAAGTCAACTTCACCAGCCTCGGAACCGGCAGGACCGTCTTGCGTGAGAGATGATTTTATCAGTTCCTGAAATGCCAGCAGCAGCGGGAACATGAAGCTGACGACGAACAGAACTGCCTCTGTTTTCACCCAATAGGCGATGACGAAAAATAGCGGTAGAAAGCTGAGCAACTGAAACTCTGCCAAACCGCGTTTCAGACGTTGCTTTTTGGATTGTGGGTGATCTGTTGCCACGTGATAGCCCCCTTTTCTGTGTCATCTGGCAGACGAACTCTGCCGCCAAATGACCATAGCAAAGGGGCGTCACGGTCTTGTTAATGCTACAGAGTTTTTTCAGACTTATTTCGTACAATTTGTACAAAATCGCCTCTGTTTTGTACGGTTTGTACAAAATTTACCATGTGTTAGGAATTTAGCTTCAGAGGTGACCAAGAGGTGTCACTTGTGCGTGAACAAAATACCCTTCTATTCGCCAAAGGTGCTTGTCATAGCGAATCCGCCCCGATAGGTTGAGAACCATATGTTTGAAGAATATGCTATTCAGTATTACCAACTTCCCGGTGACCAACTTCGCCTAGTGGCCTATGGCCTCGCGATTATTGGCGGGATCATCGGGGGGGCGACTAATCGCTCAACGGCCGAGCTTAGACGCGCGCCGTATTTCGCGCTCACCGGATTGATGTTTTTTGGCACGGTGGTGGTTTCATTCGCTGAAGTATTGGTCCTCGTTCGATCCATCGCCGGAGGGTATCTTTGGGGTCTTGTTGTGGTCGATCTGTTCACGGCTGTCGGGGGCGGCTTTTTCATTGCGCGCATTGCAATTGCGCGGTCGCGAGACGCCCATGGGCATGGCCGGATGGCCCCTCTTGCGTTTGTCGCGTTTGCGAATTTTTGGCTGCTGCTCGGACCCTCGGCCAACAAGGACTCAGCCTCTCCTGCGCCTACCATTAGGCTGCTGACGGGAGGTCTGGGTGTCCTGAGTGGATTTGTGCTGTTGGCGGCGGCGATCAGCCTTGGGGGCTACGTTAAAGTGGAGGCGGTCCGACGTGTCGAGGCGGCACAGGCCGCGGGGGTTTTTGATGACGGGATACTTGCCCAGGCCCTCGCGCTAACGGCGTCCAAGGCCAAAACGCCGGCCAAGATTGACGACACGACCACGCTGATACGGATGGAGGCCGAGGGCCTTTTGCTGCGCTATGTTTATGAGGTTGATTCTCCCGCCGGCTTGCTGCCCGTCGACTTGCAATCCGCTGATGCGCGACTGAGGCTGGAGCAGTGGACTTGTTCTTATAAGGTGCTCGGCCGAGCGATTGATGCCGGAGCGGTGATCCGGCATGAATATCTGCGCAAGGATGGCAGCGAGATCGGTGCCATTGAAGTGACGCGGAAGACTTGCGGTCTGTAAGTGCCCGAACGGAGAGCGCCGAAAGTTGATTGCGTCGAGAGGGCAAGTTGGCGGTTAGCCTGTCTTTGTGCTCGTCGCCTCATCGCGCGCCAAAGCCGCGAAATCAAATAGGTTGGGGTCCAGAAGGTGGCTGGGGCGGGCGTTCATTAGGGCGCGGAACATGACCTGACGGCGACCGGGGGTGTTTTTCTCCCAACCATCCAGCAACGCCTTGATTTGTTGGCGTTGCAACCCGTCTTGGGAGCCGCACAGGTCGCAGGGAATGATCGGGTAGGCCATGGCGCGGGCGAACTTGTCGCAATCGGCCTCGGCAACGTTGGCGAGGGGGCGATAGAGCAGGAGGTCGCCCTCGTCGTTGAGCAGTTTTGGCGGCATGGTTGCCAGCCTGCCGCCGTGAAACAGGTTCATGAAAAAGGTCTCCAGAATGTCGTCGCGGTGGTGGCCGAGCACGATGGCCGAGCAACCCTCCTCGCGGGCGATACGGTAAAGGTTGCCGCGCCTGAGGCGCGAGCACATGGCGCAATAGGTGCGCCCCGCCGGCACCTTGGATTTGACGATGGAATAGGTGTCTTGATACTCAATCCGGTGGGGGATTTGCATGCGGGCCAGAAACTCTGGCAGGACGGTGGCGGGGAAATTGGGCTGGCCTTGGTCGAGATTGCAGGCGAGCAGATCGACGGGGAGGAGGCCGCGCCATTTCAGCTCGTAAAGGATGGCGAGCAGGGTGTAGCTGTCTTTGCCGCCTGAGAGGCACACTAGCCAGCGAGCGTCACGCTCGACCATGCCGTAGGTCTCGATGGCGTCACGGGTTTGGCGCACGATGCGTTTGCGCAGCTTGTTGAACGCGGTGGTTTGGGGGGCGTCCTTGAATAATGGGTGGATGGGGTCGGTGTCGTCCAGCACGGGAGGCTCCGTAATTTTTTGTCTGTTATTAATGGTTTGTTATTAATGGCCTGTTACTTGTGGTCGTCATTCATGGTCGTGGCAGTCGTGTTTATGCAGCTTGCCGCTGGCATCCGGCACCGGGTCATAGCCGTCGCTGCCAAACGGATTGCAGCGGCCAACGCGCTTGGCGGCGAGATAAGTACCTTTGATGGCGCCGTGTTTTTCAAGCGCTTCCATTGCGTAGGCCGAGCAGGTCGGTTGATAGCGGCAGCTTTGGCCAACCCACGGGCTGCCGATGATGCGATAGGCGCGAATGGGAAGTGAGATTAGGAATGCCAGAGGGGTCATGATTTGGGCCTTTGCGCGTGTATTTTTGCCAATGCGCCGGTGAGGTCGCGGCGCATTTGAGTGAGAGGGCGCGAGCCGGTGATATTGGCGCGGCCTATCAGCACGTAATCCCAGCCGGGCGTGCCTTCAAGGGGCAGAGCGGCGCGGGCGATTTCGCGCAGGCGGCGCTTGGCGTGGTTACGCGCAACAGCATTGCCAACCCGTTTGGAGCAGGTGAAGCCGATGCGGATCAGGGGGGTGGGCGTTTCGTCCTCATGGCGCTTGCGGGCCTGAAGCAAAAACGCAGGCGTGCCTTGACGGCGACCGCGATTGGCCTTGAGGAAATCGGCGCGCTGTTTCAGGGTCGAAATTTGAGGCGCGCAGCTTGAGACCGCCGATAGCGTGGCATCGGCCTGACCTTGTTGGTCTGCCAATGTCGCCTCCGGCGGTGTCATATCAGATGCCTTTCGGGGCTTGTCCTTTAAGCGGACAGAACCTTTAAGCCGACAGAACCTTGCGGCCTTGCGCGCGGCGGCGATTAAGGATTTTACGGCCAGCTTTGGTGGCCATGCGCGCACGAAAACCGTGGCGGTGCTTGCGAACAAGATTGCTCGGCTGAAAAGTGCGTTTCATTGTCCAACTCCGGATCGGCTCGGCCCAGATCCACGAACAGGTCTCTGCTCTGGATTCGCGGGCCATATCATTCAAGAGCCGCTGTTTACGGCGCGCCCTGATAGAAGTCAATTCACTGTCGAGGAGATTATTGCAACATTTGCGTTAAATTCGACGGATTTCTTGCGGCAATTGGCCCGAGGTGGCGCAAAAGGCGGCATGAATTGAAACAAATCCTCTCTTGTGATCAAGGCCGCGTGATGCCCCTATCGCTGGAGAGGTTCTTGCCCACACATAGAGTGGACACGCGGGACAAGTGAAAGAGCATCCATGACGAGCAAACCACAAACACGGGAATTTTCGTGGCGCAAACTGCTGCCGCTGGTGGTGATTTTGCTGGTGGCGGGGATCGGGTTCTTCACGCTGCGCGATTACCTCAGCTTTGAGACCCTGAAAAGCAATCAGGCCGAGTTGCTGGCATTTCGCGACCAGAATTACCTGCTGACGGTGGCGAGTTTTGTGGCCGCTTATGTGCTGATCGTCGCGTTCTCGCTGCCGGGCGGGGCGGTGGCCTCGTTGACGGGGGGTTTTTTGTTCGGGGTTTTTCCCGGCGTTCTGATCAATATGAGTGCGGCGACAACCGGGGCGATTTTGATCTTTTTGGCGGCGCGGATGGGGCTGGGCGAGGCCCTTTCGCGCAAGCTTGAAACCTCCGAGGGGGCGATGAGCCAGATCCAGAAGGGGCTGCGCGAGGATGAGCTGTCTTATCTGTTTTTGATGCGGCTGATCCCGGCCATTCCGTTTTTCGCCGCCAATCTTATTCCGGCGCTGGTCGGGGTCCGGCTCGGACGGTTCGCGTTTACCACCTTTTTCGGAATTATCCCCGGCGCGCTGGTTTACACATGGGTCGGTGCCGGGTTGGGCGAGGTTTTTGCGCGTGGTGCCAGCCCGGATATGGGCCTGATTTTCGAGCCGCAAATATTGGGACCAATCGTAGGTCTGGTGGTGCTGGCGAGCCTGCCGATTGTGTTAAAGAAACTGAATAAAAAGAAGAAAGTTTAGGTTATGACCAAAGTGATAAAGACCGATATTTGTGTAATTGGCGGCGGCTCTGGCGGTTTGTCAGTGGCGGCGGGAGCGGTGCAGATGGGCGCGCGGGTGGTGCTGGTTGAGGGCGGGGCCATGGGCGGCGATTGTCTTAACCACGGCTGTGTGCCGTCAAAATCGCTGATTGCGGCGGCAAAACATGCCCATGCGATGACCACGGGCGGGCCGTTCGGGATCGCGAGCGTGACGCCAAAAGTGGATTATGCTGCCGCCAAGGATCATGTGGCCGGTGTGATTGCGGGCATTGCGCCCCATGATAGTGTCGAGCGGTTCGAGGCGCTGGGGGTCAAGGTGATCACGGCCTATGGCAAGTTTATTGCACGCAATAAATTGGAGGCGGGGGGGATGGTGATCAAGGCGCGCAGGTTTGTAATCGCGACCGGCTCCAGCCCGTTTGTGCCGCCGATTGAGGGGCTGGACAAGCTGCCCTATCTGACCAACGAGACCATTTTCGAGCTGCGCGAGTTGCCTGCGCATTTGATTGTCATTGGCGGCGGGCCGATCGGCATGGAACTGGCGCAAGCGCATCGTCGGCTCGGCTCTGAAGTGACGGTGCTGGAGGGGCTGAAGGCGCTTGGCAAGGACGATCCCGAGATTGCCGCGATTGCGCTGGCGCGGTTGCGCGACGAGGGGATTACCATTGTCGAAGGGGCGATGGCGGCCAAGATCAAGGGGCGCGCCGGGCATATCGAGGTCGTGACCAAGGAGGGGCCGATCTATCAGGGCAGTCATCTGCTGATGGCGGTGGGGCGCAAGCCGAATTTGGATGGGCTGGGGCTTGAGGCGGCGGAGGTCGAGTTTTCGCGCACGGGCATCAAGGTTAATGACAGCCTCAAAACCAGCAATCGCAAGATTTATGCAATCGGCGACGTGGCGGGCGGGCTGCAATTCACCCATATGGCCGGGTATCACGCCGGTATCGTCATCCGCTCGGCGCTGTTTGGGCTGCCGTCAAAAGCGTCGGTGGCGCATATTCCTTGGGCGACTTATACTGACCCTGAAATTGCGCAAGTTGGCCTGAGTGAGGCCGAGGCGCAGGTTCAGTTTGGCGACAAGCTGGAGGTGGTGCGGTTTGAGTTTGCCGAGAATGATCGCGCGCGGGCTGAGTTGACGACGACGGGGTTGATCAAGGTGATGGTGGTCAAAGGGCGACCCGTGGGGACCTCGATTGTCGGGGTGCAGGCAGGCGAGCTGATCTCGCTTTGGTCGCTGGCGATTGCCAATCGGTTGAAAATGGGAGCGGTGGCGGCGATGGTCGCGCCTTATCCAACAATTGGCGAGGTTAACAAGCGGGTGGCGGGGGCGTATTTCAGCCCGCGTTTGTTTGAAAATGCTTGGGTGAAGCGGGTTGTGCGGATGGTGCAATGGTTTTGAGCCGCATCATATTTCTTGGCCTAAAGGAGCGGCTCAATGACTTTTGATTTCGCGCGGTTTGATCCGAAAACCGGTGCCCACTTTTCGGATTGCAGTGCCGGGCTTGTCGCGCAATTTGATCCGAAAACCGGTGCCCACTTTTCGGATTGCGCTTTTGAATTAACCCAATACTTGCAGAAGTAACCAAGCGTTAATAGTTTAAGGCAACAGGGGAACCAATAACGCGATGTTTCTGAACTCTCTTTCCGGGCGATTTTTGCTCCTGACGGTCGTGTTCGTCATGCTGGCGGAGGTGCTTATTTTTGTGCCTTCTGTCGCCCGTTTTCGCGAGGATTATTTGCAAGCGCGTCTGGAGCGTGGGCAGATTGCCTCGCTCAGTGTGCTGGCCAATGTGGACGCGATGGTTGACCCGGCGCTGGAGCGTGAATTGCTGGTCAATGCTGGCGTTCTCAATGTGGTGCTGCAACGCGATGCAATGCGCGAGTTGGTGCTGTCTTCGCCCATGACAGGGCAAATTTCAGCCACGTTCGATCTGCGCGGCGCAACCCCGTGGATGCTGATTCGCGACGGATTTTTGCGGCTGTTTCATGGCGAGGACGAAACCATCCGCGTGATCGGAACCCCAGT
>CAYPUW010000102.1:0-7213 GCA_964413925.1 uncultured Rhodobacter sp.
TGATCTGCTCGCGAATACCGCTGAACATCTGGCGCGGAATGGTGCGCTGTTTAACGCCCGCAAGCTGCAACACGACAACGACCTCGTCAAATGAGGTGATAAAGGCGAACAACCCGCCCGAGATCACCCCCGGCAAAATAAGCGGCATTTGCACCTTGAAGAACGTGCGCAACGGTCCCGCCCCCATATTGGCAGAGGCACGGGTCAGGCTGTTGTCAAACCCGACCAGCGTGGCCGTAACCGTGATGATCACGAAAGGTGTGCCCAAAACCGCATGGGCCATAATCAGGCCGAGATAGGTATTGGCCAAGTCGATCTTACTGAAGAAAAAGAACAGGCCCGAGGCGGTGATCACCAGCGGCACAATCATCGGCGAGATCAAAATGGCCATGATCGCGCGTCGGTACGGCATCTCCTCGCGGCTAAGACCAATCGCGGCCAGCGTACCGATCGAGGTTGCCAGCAGGGTTGCCAACGTGCCGATAAAGAAGCTGTTACGCATGGAGCGTATCCACTGGGCGTTCTGCCAAACATCGGCCCACCAACCAAGCGTCGCGGTCGGGTCTTTTATGCCGTTGGTGAGAATATCCATATACCAGCGTAGTGAAAACGCCGCCGGATCGAGCGACAGCATCCCCGAGGTGAAGCTGAAATAAGGCACCACGTTAAAGCTGAGCGGAATAACAATGATGATCGGGCCGATCAGAAATAAAAACACCAGCGCGCAAAGGCCGCGAAACGAGTAGAACCACAAAATATCGCCCGAGGTGGCATAGGGCGGCATCGCCAGACGGTATCGCCCCGACGAAAGCCACAGAGAAACGCTGCCAAGCACATAGCCCATCAACAGCATCACAACTCCGTAGCCCAAAGCAAACACATATGTCCCCGCCACGGATAATAACCCCATGCACAGCAAGCGCGCGGTCCAGCGGCTTTCGATATACTGCGCGCAGACTGCCGCCAACACAGCGAAAATCACCCCGCCGGTCAGCAAATACGGGATCATCAGTGACGTATCCCCTTGGGCGGTCAAAAACCCGATGATCGCGCCCAGCCCCCCGACCCAACTCATCGTGAACCAAAGCGAGGGTTTTTCGGGAATATAGCGATAGGTGGCGGTCATGCTCATGATCTTTATCCCAACTTCATATTGTCAATGCCGATCACCCGGTCATAAATCCAGAACAGGAACATGACGATCACCAGCAACACCAGCCCAAGGGCGGCGGCAAAGTTCCAGTTAAGCGATTTACGCATATGGAAATCGATCAGGTTCGAGATCATCTGCCCGTCCTGCCCACCAACCAGCGCTGGGGTGATATAATAGCCGATGGCGAGAATAAACACCAAGATCGCGCCCGCTCCGATCCCCGGAATGGATTGCGGGAAATAGACCCGCCGGAACGCGGTAGCATTGGTCGCCCCCATGGACTTGGCCGCGCGCACATATGTCGGCGGAATGGTCTTCATCACCGAATAAAGCGGCAATATCATGAACGGCAGCAAAATATGCGTCATGGCAATCAGCGTGCCGGTCTGGTTATAGATCAACGAGAATCGCTCCCCGTCCGAGGTTAGCCCAAACAGAACGAACAAATCGTTCATCACCCCCTGTGCTTGCAGCATGGCAATCCACGCGGTGGTTCGAACCAACAGCGAGGTCCAGAATGGCAGCAACACGAGGATCAGCAACAAGTTCGACGTGCGCACCGACAAGGTCGACAGCAAATAGGCAATCGGATAGCCAAGCACCAATGTCGCCAAGGTCACGATCAACGATATTTTCAGGGTGCGCAGCAGCAGCATCACATAAATGCGTCTCGACTTGTCCTCGCGCACGATCGAGCCGTCAGCCAACAGTTTGAAATCCAGCGCCTTGGCGAGATAGCCGGGGGTAAACACCCGCGACGAGGTCTTCATCCCCTGCCACACATCTAGTCTGGCCCATTTCTTGTTCACACCGATAAGGGACTCCCGAAACGGTGCCTCCAGCTTTTTGGCCTTGCGCGCGGATGACGTGAACAACGAGCGCGCGCCCGCAAGCTCGCGGTTAACCCGCGTGGCAACCTGACCAATGGTGCGATCTTTCTTGGTAGCGACCAGATCGACAACAAGGGCGGCGTACATCTTTTCGGTTGGTGCGGATTTACCGTCCCAAGGTTTTAATATCGCAGTGGTGTTCGGCATCAGCCTGGCAAAACGCGTGTCATGAACTCCCTGCCATAGCAGCGAGATAATCGGGATGATGAAGGCGACAATAATGAAGGCGAGCAACGGTAAAACCAGCCCAAAAGCCCGCATCCGGCTTTTAAACATCGCCTGCGCCAGTTTTTTGCGTAAAGGGGTGCCGTCGGCGGCAACGAGGGGCGCTGAAATGTCGCTCATGTCATATCCGGATTTTATTAAGGAACGAGAGGGGGCCAAGCTGCGGCCCCCTCCCCTGTTTTTCAAGCCAAGCTTATTTAGCCAACCAAGCGTTGAAACGCTCGTTCAACTGGTCCTGATTGTCAGCCCAGAATGCAGAATCGTTCTGCAAAGCTGTTTTGAAGTTGGCAGGAGCGGTCGGCATTTGCGGACCCATCGCCAAGCTAGGCTTGGTGATATAGTTGCCAACCAGAGCAGCCGACGACAAACGAGCCGGGCCGTAGCTGATGTAGGACGCCTGAGCGGCCAACTGCTTGGTCGCAGTCGAGAACGCCAGGAAGTTCATTGCCAAATCTTTGTTCGGCGCACCTTTGGGGATGACCCAGAGGTCGAAGTCAAAGATTTGACCATCCCAAACGATTTTGAACGGCTGGTTTTCGGCAGCCACGGCGTTGAAGATACGACCATTATAAGCAGTAGTCATAGCAACTTCACCATCGGCAAGCAGCTGTGGCGGTTGTGCGCCAGCTTCCCACCAAACGACACTGTCCTTGATGGTGTCGAGCTTGGCAAATGCACGATCCACACCTTCAGGTGTCATCAGCAGCGGATAGATGTCCTTGGCAGCAACACCGTCAGCGGCCAGAGCCATTTCAAGGTTTGCTTTTGGACCTTTGCGCATACCGCGTTTGCCGGGGAATTTCTTCAGGTTAAAGAAATCGGCCATAGTTGTCGGGCCAGTGGCAAACTTTGTGGTGTCATAGGCGTAGATTGTCGACCACACGATATTGGCCACGGCACAGTCGGAAATCGCGCCGGGGATAAAGTCTTTGAGAGCCGGTGTTCCGTCCGGAGCAGGCGGCAGAATGGCCGGATCAATCGGCTCCAACAGGCCTTCGTCACAGCCACGAACAGCGTCCGAAAGCTCCACATCAACGATGTCCCATGTGACATTGCCCGCTTCAACTTGCGATTTCACTTCGGACAGACCGCCGTTGTAATCCTCGGAAAGGATCGTGTTGCCGGTTTTTGCCATCCAAGGCTTTTGATAAGCCTCAACTTGGGATTTGGTGTACGCTCCCCCCCAAGATACGACGGTAAGCTCGCCCGCAGACAAAGCACCGGCAAGCAGCGCTGAGGCAGCAGCCCCGATAAGTAGTGTTTTGATATTCATCAATAGTCTCCCTTAAGAAGCTGGCCTAGCCAGCAGTTTTCATTACAGCAGGGGCGAACAGACCCCCGCGCAATGGTTCACGTCACGCATCAAGCGCGCGACAATCCTCTTTGGCCCAACTGACCTTGGTGGTTTCGCCCACTTTCAGGTGTTTTTGACCACTCGCATTTGGTACTTTGACCACGAAATCATCATTGCCAAGAACGCTCATCCGGCAGCGGATGTGGTCGCCGAGGTAAATCAGCTCCAACACCTTGGCATCGACCGCCTGAGCATTGCTTTTGGTGCCAATATCCACACGCTCCGGCCTTACTGACAAGGTCGCGGGCGTCCCGGCCTCGCCGCAATTGATCGCCATCGCCTCGCCGAGATGCCCATTGCCGTAATCGACCGTAGCTACCCCGTCTTTGACCGATTTAACCGTCCCCTTCAGCGTATTATTCTCGCCGATAAACTGGGCCACGAAGGCATTTTCAGGCCGCTCGTAAAGATCATCCGGGCTGGCCAGTTGCTGAATCACCCCGTCCTCGAACACGGCAACCCGATCCGACATGGTCAGCGCTTCGGATTGGTCATGGGTCACATAGACCACGGTGACGCCAAGGCGATCATGCAGGTGCTTGATCTCGTATTGCATATGCTCGCGCAGTTGTTTGTCCAGCGCGCCCAGAGGTTCGTCCATCAAGACCAGTTCCGGTTCAAACACCAGACTACGCGCCAGCGCGATCCGTTGTTGCTGCCCACCAGATAATTGCGCCGGGCGGCGATTCAAAAAATCAACCATCTGCACCATGTCAAGTGCTCGAATGACATTGGCCTCACGCTCGGACTTGGATTGGCCGCGCACTTCCAGCGGAAATGACAGGTTTTCGCCCACGGTCATATGCGGAAACAGAGCGTAGTTCTGAAACACCATGCCAATGCCGCGTTTATGGGGCGGAATGTGGTTGATCGGCTTGCCGTCGAGCAAAATGTCGCCGTAAGTCGCGGTTTCAAACCCAGCCAGCATCATCAGGCAAGTGGTTTTGCCCGATCCTGACGGGCCAAGCATGGTTAGAAACTCGCCTTTGCCAATGTATAAATTCAGATCTTTAACGACCAGTACTTCGCCGTCATAACTTTTCTGGACGTGGTCAAAAACCACGAACCCGTCTTCTTTGGATACGATGGGCAAGCTGTTCCTCCCTAGAACAATATTCTCGAGCAGGCCGCTGGAAATCGCGGCTCTTGCTAAAATCCAATCACATTAGCTCCGGCAATGCAACCGATTGATGGTCTAAAAACGGCATTTTGGATGTCGAATTTGACGATTTGATCAAATTGTCACTCGGCAAACTCAAAGATGTACACATGTTCCCAGCCGCGGCACCTCGTTCCAGCAGGGGCTGAGTAAATCCAGCGCCTCGATCAGCGTCATGTCCTGAAACGTGGTTAATGCCGCCTTGTCGCGAGCATATTTAAGCGCGAATTTTTCCGCTAGCACCGCCTTGACCCAAGCGCCCCTCCCCGGCAGAAGATTGCGACAGGTTTGCGGCAAATCCAGCAGACCAGATTGGTCAAACTGCTGCTTCTTGCGGGCATAGCGGCTGGTCGGGTTCGCCCCAAGCTCGTAGTTCACGAACCCCTGTCCTTGCTTCAAGTACTTGAGATGCCAATAGAAAAAACCCACAAACCGGCGCTTCATCTCGCCGCGACCAAATCTCTCAAACCGTTTATCATAGTAAAACCGCGTATCCTCGGAGGCGACAAAATAGCCGTGATCCCCGCCGCCAACCACCGGATCAAACGCCGGAATTCCTAACGAGCCATCCTCGGCGCGCGCAATATTAAACCCCGAAAAGCAATGCTGAAACCGCGTGTCAACCTGACCATTGCGAAAGGCGTTAACCATCTTTTCCACCTCGCGAGGAATCGCCAGATGATCGTCGTCGAGCTTGACCACAATCCGATGCCGGGTCTGCGCCAGCGCGAAATTGGAGTAGTTCACCATACTGTGAGGCGAATCCCCCGGCGTGCTGGCATGGGCCGCGCTTCCAAGCGGCTGCACCCGATCAGTATAATGGAAAACCCGCATCTTGGGGGCAAACTCGGCCGCCAAGCGCGCCAGAATGTCAGGGGTATCGTCGGTGCATTGATTATATACCACCACCAACTCGTCATAATAGTTCAGATGCGAGCGGATGGTCGCCTCAACGAAATCGGCCCCATTACGACAGCGCATAAACGCGCTGATCCCCGGCACTCGCGCAGCGATATTCATATCGGATGGGCGAAACTGGTAACCGGTCACTATCTCCATGGTCGCGCGCTGCCTGTAGTTTTTTTGCCTCTGCGCGCGATGGTAAAGGCGGCAGAAATCAGGCACAAGGCCCGGCTCGGTTAATTTCCTGCCAATTTGGGCTGTTGTTTTTGTGTTTTTGCCAGTATCTGAACAACATAAATGCGCGTCCCATTCACAGGCGCGCCCAGTCAGGACAGTGAAACCATGAAAGCAGTCATTCTTGCCGGCGGGCTTGGCACTCGGATCAGCGAAGAATCCCATCTGCGCCCCAAACCGATGATCGAGATCGGCGGCAAACCGATCCTGTGGCACATCATGAAAATCTACGCGGCAGCTGGCATCACAGAGTTCGTGATTTGCTGCGGCTACAAGGGCTACATCATCAAGGAATACTTCGCCAACTACTTTTTGCACATGTCGGATGTGACGTTTGACATGTCCGAAAACTCCATGCAGGTGCATAATCGTAAGGCCGAACCGTGGAAAGTGACGCTGGTCGACACCGGCGACGTGACCCAGACCGGCGGGCGGCTAAAGCGGGTGAGAGACTATCTCGACGGCACGTTTTGCCTGACATATGGCGACGGGGTCACCGATCTTGACGTGGGCAAAGTCATCGAGTTTCACCGCGCCGAGCGCACCTTGGCCACGGTCACCGCCATTCAACCAGACGGACGGTTTGGCGCGCTTGAAATGGAGGGCAACCGAGTCAAAAGCTTTCTTGAAAAGCCGCGCGGCGACGGGCGCTGGATCAGCGGCGGCTTTTTTGTGTGCGAACCCGAAGTCATCGACCTGATCGACCGCGACGACACCATGTGGGAGGCCGGCCCGCTTGAAACCCTCGCCAGCACCGACCAGCTTTCGGTCTGGAAACATGACGGATTCTGGAGCGCGATGGACACTCTGCGCGACAAAAACACGCTTGAGGAAATGTGGGCCGAACGGCGCGCGCCATGGAAAATTTGGGCCTGATGGAGTTTTGGCGCGGCAAACGGGTTCTGATCACCGGCGATACCGGCTTTAAGGGTAGTTGGCTGACCCTGTGGCTTCATGATCTTGGTGCAGAAACTTTTGGCTGTGCGCTGGCACCTGACACAACCCCTGCGCTGTTTGAACAACTTGAACTTCACCAGATAACCCACGGACATATTTGCGATATTCGCGATGCACAAGCCCTGCGCGCGCGGGTTCTCGACGTACAGCCAGACGTAATTTTCCACCTCGCCGCCCAACCGCTGGTGCGTCTGTCTTACGATGATCCCCTGACCACTTGGGGCAGCAATGTGATGGGCACGGCCAACCTTCTCAACGCCGTTCGCGCGCTTACGTCCAAGGTCGCGGTGGTGGCGATCACCACCGATAAAGTCTATCAAAACCTCGAGACAACAACG
>CAYPUW010000103.1:0-5923 GCA_964413925.1 uncultured Rhodobacter sp.
ATCAAATACCGCATCAGATCGGCAGCAGAGCCATTACTCAGCCCCACCGCCACCAGCCCAAGCGCCAGCGCCGAATGCGCCGACACCCCCAACAACGTGTCGGTATGATGCACCCGCCCCTCGGCCGCCAACACCACCCATGAAATCCCCAACGCCATGACCAGCACGCCAAAAAACACCGGCAAATCCAGTGCCAACGCCAAGGCCACCCCCAACAACGACGCATGCGAAATCGTGTCGCCAAAATAGACCATCCTGCGCCATAAAACCACGCAGCCAATCGGCCCGGCAGTCAACGCAACACCAAGCGCCGCCAACGTCACAACCAAGAAAAACTCATCCATCTTGCTCAACCCCCGCATGCGAATGGTCATGCTCGTGCCGGTAAAGCGCCAGCGCCCCCTCGGTTCCAAGCCCAAACAAACGCCGATATTCCGGTGCCTCGGACACCACCGTCGGCGTCCCCTCACAACAGATATGCCCGTTGAGACACAGCACCCGATCCGACGCGCTCATCACCACATGAAGGTCGTGACTTACCATCAAAACCGCGCAACCAAACTCGTGACGGACCTCGTCAATCAACCGATAAAACCCCGCTACTGCAGGCTGATCCAACCCCTGGGAGGCCTCGTCCAGCACCAACAAATCGGGCCGACCAATCAGCGCATGCCCCAGCAACACCCGTTGCAACTGCCCGCCCGAAAGTTCGGCCAATTGCCGCTCAACCAGCCCCTCGATCCCAACCCGCGCGACGATCTCCACCACCTCGCGCGCGGTGCCATCCTTCAGGCGCAAAAACCGCTCAACCGTGATTGGAAACGCCCCGTCAAGCGACAGCTTTTGCGGCACATAACCGATTTTAAGCCCCTTTTTACGGGTCACAACGCCAGCATTTGGCACCAGCGCCCCAATTAAACATTTCAAAAGCGAGGATTTGCCAGAGCCGTTGGGACCAACAATAGTCACAATCTCACCGGGTCGGATTTCCATATCCACATCATGCAAAACCTGCGCACCGTCAAAACTCAGCCCAACGCCGGAAAGGTTAACCAATGCCCCACTCATAGCCCCGCTCCACCTTGGCAGGCAGGACAGCGACCGATCAACTCAACCACGCGCGACTGCACCTCAAAACCAAGTGCTGCGGCGCATTGATCAATGCCGTCCCCCACCCCCTCCAGCGAGGTTTCGGCGACTTGGCGACATTGCGTACAGATCAAAAACATCGGCTCATGCCCCCGCCCCTCGCCGGATCTTTGATGGCTGCAAGCCGCAAATGCGTTGAGCTTTTCAAGCCGGTGAACCAGCCCGCTTTGGACCAAAAACTCCAACGCCCGATAGACAACCGGCGGCTGACGCCCCATACCATCTATGTCCAGTCTCGCCAAAATATCATATGCTCCCAATGCTTTATGGGACTCCAGCAATATTTCCAGCACATGCGCCCTCACCGCCGTTAGGCGCAATCCCTGCGTCTGACATATAGCGCGCGCATCCTCCATTCCGCTTTTCAAACAGCGGCGATGATTGTGCTTTTCGAAAATATTTGGAGTAGGTCGAACGGGCATCTGGTATTTCCCTATTGTTATTTTATAACATATCACTTATAGCCGCCGAAAATTAACAATAGCAAGGGGTACGACAGTGAAAAAATCCAAGCATCTGGGAGCGCTTTGCCTCCTCGTCCTTGCCACTCTCGCTTCGGCGACGAGCGCGAAAACCCTTAACGTCGTGACCGATATTGCCCCCGTTCAGGCAATCGTTTTGGGTCTGATCTCGACCCAAAGCACATCCGTTCAACTGGTGCCAACCGCCGTTTCCTCCCACGATTTCGCGCTCAAACCCTCACAAATTCGCGCAGTTCAGCAAGCCGACCTGATCATATGGCTCGGCCCGCTCGCCACCCCCGGTCTGGCCCGTCTGATGGCACAGCCCGCAATCGCGGCCAAGTCGCTCACGCTCAACGAATTGCCCAAAACCCACCTGTTGCCAGAGCTAAAACCGGGGCTTTTCAACCCGGCAATCGGCAAAAAAGTTCGTGATCCGCACAGCTGGCTTGACCCCGACAATGCGGTTTACTGGAGCCGCGAGATCGCCCGTGCTCTCGGGCAACTTGACCCCGAACATAGCGCCGCCTACCTCGCTTCAGCCAAGCGTCAGTCCGACCGCATCGACAGTCAGAAATCCAAGATCAGAGCGATGTTTCGCGCACCTGTCCTTCTGCCATACGTCCAGTTTCACGAGGCATTTCAATATTTTGAGGAGCAATTTAACCTCTCCCCCCTCGGGGCCGCCACCACCGGAGACGCCCGCGCGACCAGCCTTGGAGTTACCTCTGATTTACGCGCTCTGCTTCAAAAACAACCCCGATCCTGCCTGCTGGTTCGCGACCAGCGCCAAGCCGATCAAGCAGCACCTTTTCGTCAAATTTCGGGCGTAAAATTCGGCTTCGTCGACCCGCTCGGGGCCGACATCGGCAAGGCCAATTTCTCCTACACGACGTTGCTTGCCACAATTTCCGCCGGGTTCTTAGACTGCCTGACCGCCAAGCCCTGAACCCAAAAGCTCCTCAATGTTGATAGGCAACCATGGTCAAAAGATCATACTTTGCCACCTGCTCGTCGTCCTGATTATAAAGGGTCACGCTCCAACGAACCTCGCCATAATCGTCGGTGCGCCGGGTCTTGCGCCGGGCCGTCAGGCGCACGCGGATCGCGTCACCGGGGCTGACCGGCTTTTGAAAACTTAGCCCCTCAAGCCCGGTATTGGCCAGCACCGGACCGGGATCAGGCGACACAAACAAACCGGCGGCAAAACTTAACAATAGATACCCATGCGCCACGCGACCGGGGAAAAACGGGTTCGCACGCGCCGCCGCCTCGTCCATGTGAGCATAGAATGTGTCACCGGTGAAATGGGCGAAATGCTCAATATCCTCAAGCGTCACGACCCGAGATTTGGTTAACAGGGTTTCGCCGATTTCAATCTCGTCAAAGCAGCGGCGAAATGGATGTGACGGCGTTGGAATTTCGCGCGCACCCTGAACCCAAGTCCGCGAGATTTCCGACAGAATATCGGCACTCCCCTGTACGGCTGTGCGCTGCATGAAATGAAGGACACCCCGAATGCCGCCCAGCTCTTCCCCGCCCCCGGCACGACCCGGACCGCCATGAACCATATGCGGCAACGGTGCCCCATGCCCGGTACTCTCATCCATTGTGTCACGGTTATTGAAATAAAGCCGCCCATGCCAAGCCGCCACCGCCAGCGTAAATTTACGCGCAATTACAGGGTCATAGGTAATGAGCGAGCCAACGAGCGAGCCGCCTCCCCGGTTCATCAGCCGCGAGCCGTGCGCCAGATCGCGATACCCAATCAGGGTTGCGACAGGGCCGAACGCTTCAACTTCATGCACATGTCGGGCCGCATCCGCATCACCGCATCGCAACAATATCGGTGGCAAAAACGCCCCTTTTTTCGCGTCAGCGCCAATGACCTCAAACCGATCCAGATCACCGGAAATCACATCGCATTCAGTCCGCAACAGCGCAATTTTCTCACGCACATCGGCGCGTTGCCCGATGCTGGCCAACGCACCCATCGTGGTTTCACCCTCCGCAGGCGCGCCAATATTAACCATGTTCAGCCTTGATGAAATCGCCTCACCCATGGGCCTGATCAATGATTCTGGCACGATAATGCGCCGGATCGCGGTACATTTCTGTCCTGCCTTCACCGTCATCTCGTTAACAACTTCGTTAACGAACAGATCGAATTCAGGCGCATCAACAGTAACATCCTCGCCCAGAACAGAGGCGTTGAGGCTGTCTTGTTCGGCCGTGAACCGCACCCCATTTTGCAAAATCCCCGGTCGCGAACGCAACTTTTGCGCCGTCGTCGCCGATCCAGTAAACGAGACGATATCCTGCGGCCCAAGCCGGTCCAGTAAATCGCCCGTCCCCCCGATCACAAGCTGAAAAGAGCCACGCGGGAATATCTCGGAGGCAAGCATCAACCGCATAGTCGCCGCCGTCAGATACGCGCCATCGGTTGCCGGTTTTACGATCACCGGCACCCCGGCAAGCAGGCTTGGCGCAAGCTTTTCCAGCATCCCCCAGACCGGAAAATTAAAGGCATTGATCTCCACCGAAACCCCCAGCAGCGGGGTGTAGATATGTTGGCCTAAAAAGCTGCCGCCGCGCGAAAGTTGTTCGACATCACCGTCCAGATAAACATGCCCGTCGGGCATCTCGCGCCGCCCCTTGGAGGCCATAACCAGCATGGTGCCGATCCCGCCATCAATGTCGATTTTACTGTCAGCAAGGGTCGCGCCGGTCATGAATGACAAGGGGTAAAGCGCGTCCTTTCGTGCCGACAAATAAAGCGCCAACGCCTTTAATGCCCGCGCACGATCATGAAATGTCATCTCACGCAGGGCCGGGCCACCGACGTTGGTGGCGAACTCTATCATCGCCTGAAAATCCAAGCTGCCAGAGCCAGCGTGACCGATAACATCGCCCGTAACCGCGTCGCGAACCGCGCGCAACTCTCCCGCCGGGCTGTGCCATGATCCATAGGCGAAGCTGTCCATTTGCACGCGCATTTTCAACATTCCTTTTGCAAAACAACGTCTCAACACTATTGACCAACCGGTCGGTTTATGCAAATCTTTTCCCGAACCAAAGGAAGAAAATGCCCCGAATTTCCCCCAAAGCCCGCGCCGAGCGTTGCCGCGAAGCCATGCACATCAACGACCGCGCCTCCAAGTGGTTCGGCCTGTCGATCGACGAGATCGCGCCCGGTCAGGCTACTGCCTCGATGGAGGTGCAAACCCAGCACCTCAACGGTCACGATATCTGCCACGGCGGGGTCATTTTCACGCTCGCCGACACCGCGTTTGCCTATGCCTGCAACAGCTATAACGAGATCGTGGTCGCCCAACATAACACCATCAGCTTCATCGCCCCCGCGCAGCTCGGCGAACGCATCAAAGCGCGCGCGACCGAGGTCAGCAAGGCGGGCCGCAATGGCATTTACGACGTGATCGTGACCGGCAAAAACGGTCGTGAGATCGCGGCGTTTCGTGGTTGTTCGCGCGTTATCCGAGGCCAGCATTTTGACGAAAAGGAGCCTAATTCATGACCGAAGCTTACCTTTGCGAGGGGCTGCGCACGCCCATCGGGCGCTATGCCGGCGGACTAAGCACCATCCGCCCGGACGATATGCTCGCGCATGTGTTGCGCCAAGTTCTGGCGCTTGCACCAACCCTTGATCCGGCAGCAATCGACGATGTTTTGATCGGCAACGCCAATGGCGCAGGCGAAGATAATCGCAATGTGGCGCGCATGGCGGCCCTGCTTGCGGGCCTGCCCGACAGCGTGCCGGGGGCGTCGATCAACCGGCTTTGCGGCTCGGGTTTGAACGCGGTTGGCATGGCGGCGCAGGCGATAAAATCGGGCGACGCCGAGGTTATTTTCGCGGGCGGGGTCGAGAGCATGAGCCGCGCGCCGTTTGTCACCGCCAAATCGGAAACCGCATTTTCACGCAGCCCCCAGACCTTTGACACCACCATCGGCTGGCGCTTTATTAACCCCGCGATGAAGGCCCAGCACGGCGTCGATTCCATGCCCGAAACCGCCGAAAACGTCGCCACCGAATTCAATATTTCGCGCGCCGATCAAGACGCCTTCGCCCGTCGCTCGCAAGAACGCGCGGCGGGCGCGATTGCCTCAGGGCGGCTGGCCCAAGAGATCACGCCCGTGCCAATTCCCCAACGAAAAGCTGCGCCGATCCTGTTTAATACCGACGAGCATCCACGCCTGACCAGCCTTGAAAAACTCGCAACCTTGCCCACCCCATTTCGCCAAAACGGTACCGTCACCGCAGGCAATGCGTCGGGCGTCAATGACGGGGCGGCGGC
>CAYPUW010000103.1:6023-7161 GCA_964413925.1 uncultured Rhodobacter sp.
GGCATGTCGGGCGCGCGCCTTGCCCTGACAGCGGCGATCGAACTGGTTAATCGGGGCAGCAAACGCGCGCTTTGCACCATGTGCATCGGGGTGGGCCAAGGCGTCGCGCTGATGCTGGAACGGGTCTAGAAAGGCGCGCCGATGCAAGATTTGACCCCGCCAAGAACAAGCCTCGACCCGATTGAAATCGCCTCGCGCGACGAAATCTCGGCGCTGCAATTGTCGCGCATGCAGAAATCCCTTCGCCACGCTTATGACAACGTCCCCCATTACAGAACCGCGTTTGAGCGCGCGAACGTCCACCCGGACGATCTGAAATCCCTGTCTGATCTTGCGCGTTTCCCCTTCACCGTTAAACAGGATTTGCGCGACAATTACCCGTTCGGAATGTTCGCCGTGCCGCGCACAGAGATCGCGCGCGTCCATGCCTCAAGCGGCACCACCGGCCAGCCGACCGTGGTTGGTTACACCAAATCCGACCTCGAAATCTGGGCCAACGTGGTTGCGCGCTCCCTGCGTGCGTCGGGCCTCAAGGCGGGGGATGTGCTGCACAACGCCTATGGCTATGGTCTATTCACCGGCGGGCTTGGCATCCATGCGGGGGCCGAAAAGCTGGGCCTGATGCAGGTGCCGGTGTCGGGCGGCATGACCCCGCGACAGGTGCGCCTGATCGAAGATTTTCGCGCCGACGGCATCACCGTCACCCCGTCCTATATGCTGTCAATTCTTGACGAATACCGCGCCCAAGGTCTAGATCCGCGCCAAAGCCCGCTCAAGGTCGGGGTGTTCGGGGCAGAACCGTGGACCAACGCCATGCGCGCCGAGGTCGAGGACGCGTTCGACATGCATGCCGTTGATATCTATGGACTTTCAGAAGTTATCGGGCCGGGGGTTGCCAATGAATGTGTCGAGACCAAGGATGGTTTACACATCTGGGAGGACCATTTTTACCCAGAGATCGTTGACCCTGAAACCGGCAAGCCGCTGGAAGACGGCCAATTTGGCGAGCTGGTTTTCACCTCGCTAACCAAAGAAGCCTTCCCGATTATCCGCTACCGCACCCGCGATCTGACCCGGCTTTTACCCGGCACCGCGCGCTCGATGCGGCGGATGGAAAAGATCACCGGACGCAGCGACG
>CAYPUW010000104.1:0-7117 GCA_964413925.1 uncultured Rhodobacter sp.
CGGCATGTTTGAACAGCGAGCCTGCGGAATGCACGGTGATGTCAAACTCGCCGCCAGTCGCGGCCTTCAGATCAGCCGCGAACTGGATTATGTTGGCGGTGTGAAAAACCCCGTCGGAATAGGGGGTCGGCATGTTCCATTGTTGAGCGTTTGCCGCAGTGGCAACGCCGGTTACAAGAGCGGCTGATGCGATCAGCCCTGCAATTTTGTTCATTGTGGTATTCTCCCAATTGTTTTTCGTCGATCCGCCGGGTTTGGGCCTGTGAAGGCACCTTGAAACCGGCTTGTCGATGTTCAGTATTAGGACGTTGACAAATAACCGACAATTTGTCAACGTTTATCTAATGTTTCGATTCCGATGGATCGACAAGCAAGGGATATGCACCTCATGTGGCAGTTTTGGGTCGATCGCGGCGGCACGTTTACCGATATTGTGGCGCGTCGGCCCGATGGGTCTTTGCGCTCGTGTAAGTTGCTGTCGGAAAACCCCGAGCGTTACGTTGACGCCGCCGTTCAGGGGATACGTGACTTGCTGGGGCTGAAGGCGGGCGAGGCGCTGCCGCCGGGATTGATTGACAACGTCAAGATGGGCACGACGGTTGCGACCAATGCGCTGTTGGAGCGCAAAGGGGATCGAACCCTGTTGTTGATCACCAAGGGCATGGGGGATTTGCTGAGGATCGGCTATCAAAATCGGCCGCGTCTGTTTGATTTGAATATCCGCTTGCCAGAGCTGTTATATGAGCAGGTGGTGGAGGTTGACGAGCGCTTGGCAGTGAACGGCGAGATCATTCAACCGCTTGATATTAATGGTGTTCATGCGGATCTGAGTGCGGCCTATGCTGACGGGCTGCGCTCGGTCGCGGTGGCGTTTATGCATGGCTACCGCTTTCATCAACACGAGCTTGAGGTCGGCGAAATTGCCCGCAAAATCGGGTTTACGCAGGTGTCGCTGAGCCATCAGGTCAGCCCGTTGATCAAGCTGGTTTCGCGCGGAGATACCACCGTGGTTGATGCCTATTTGTCGCCGCTTTTGCGCCGCTATGTGTCCGAAGTCAGCGCGGCCTTGGGTGCAAATCAAGGCGGCTGTCGGTCGCTAATGTTCATGCAATCCAACGGCGGATTGACCGATGCGCAACTGTTTCAGGGCAAGGACGCGATCCTGTCTGGCCCTGCTGGCGGGGTGGTCGGCATGGTGCGTTCTGCCGCGCAGCAAGGGTTTGACAAGCTGATCGGCTTTGACATGGGCGGCACCTCGACTGATGTTTGTCATTACGCGGGGCAGTTTGAACGCTCGTTTGAGACCGAGGTTGCGGGGGTGCGGATGCGCGCGCCGATGATGCGAATTCACACCGTGGCGGCGGGGGGTGGGTCGATCCTTGGCTATGATAATGGGCGGATGCAAGTCGGCCCCGAGAGCGCCGGGGCCAATCCCGGACCGGCTTGTTATCGGCGCGGCGGGCCGCTGAGCGTGACCGATTGCAACATTCTGCTCGGCCGATTGCAGCCCGAACAGTTCCCGCATGTGTTCGGGCCTGATGGTGATCAACCGCTTGATAAGGCGGTGGTGGCGCAAAAATTCGCCAAACTGGCGCGCGAGATTGCGACCCAATCGGGTCTACCAGAGCAACCAGTTGAGGCGCTGGCCGAAGGGTTTTTGCGCATCGCGGTTGAGAATATGGCCAACGCGATCAAGAAAATCAGCGTCGAGCGGGGCTATGACGTGACTGCCTATACCATGAATTGTTTTGGCGGCGCTGGCGGGCAACATGCCTGTCAGGTGGCCGATATTCTGGGGATGAAAAGTATCTTTATCCACCCTTATGCGGGGGTTTTATCGGCGTTCGGCATGGGGCTGGCGGATGTGCGCGCCTTGCGTGAACACCAGTTTGCCCGGCCAATTGCGGAGGCCGATCAGGCGGCGGATATTTTTGACGGGCTTGACGAAATTACCCGCCAGATCGTGCTGACCCAAGGCATTGATGCGGATGATATTAACCACATTCGCACCGCGCATATTCGCACAGGCGGGTCGCATCAGACGATTGCTGTGCCGTTCGCGGGTGCGCAAGAAATGCGCCAAAGCTTTGAGAAGGCACATGAAATCCGGTTTGGTTTTGTGCCTGATTATGACGAGTTAATCCTTGATATGCTGGCCTCCGAGGCGATTGGCACCACGGGCGAAGAGGTCGATCTGCCGCGTATCACCGCCACCGCCGAGGCGATCAAACGACAGGCGCGCCTTTACGCGGGCGGGCGCTGGCAAGACGCGCCGCTGGTTGATCGCGAGGCCCTTATGGTGGGCGACAAAGTCATCGGTCCGGCGATTATATTCGAGCCGACCGGCACTAACATGATTGATCAGGGCTGGCAGGCCGAGGCCATGCCCACGGGCAACCTCGTGTTGAGCCGAATTGTCGAACTTAAGCGCCGCGAGGCGATTGGCACCCATGTTGATCCGGTGATGCTGGAGGTGTTTAACAATCTGTTCATGACCATCGCCGAGCAGATGGGGGCGACGCTGGCCAATACTGCCTATTCGGTCAATATCAAGGAGCGGCTGGATTTCTCTTGCGCGATTTTCAGCCCCGCTGGCGATCTGGTGGCCAACGCGCCGCATGTGCCGGTGCATCTTGGCTCCATGAGCGAAAGCGTGCGTACGGTGTTGGCGCAAAATGCCCAAAAAATTCGTGCGGGCGATGTGTTCATGATGAACAATCCGTTTAATGGCGGCACCCATTTGCCCGATGTAACCGTGATTACGCCAGTGTTTGACGAGGGCGGCCACGAGATTATTTTCATCGTTGCCTCGCGCGGTCATCACGCCGATATTGGCGGCACGACGCCGGGTTCGGCCCCGCCTGCCAGTCGTCATATTGACGAGGAAGGCGTGCTGATTGACAACTTTTTGCTGCTGGATCAGGGCGAGTTTCGCCACAAGGCCACGCGCGAGTTGCTCGCATCTGGTCCCTACCCTTGCCGAAACATAGATCAAAACATGGCCGATCTGGCAGCGCAAGTTGCGGCCAATGCCACCGGCCTGCGCGAGCTTCGCAAGATCGTCGCACAGTTCGGGCTGGACGTGGTTCACGCCTATATGGGCCATGTTCAGGACAATGCCGAGGAAAGCGTGCGGCGGGTTTTAGAGGTTCTGAAGGATTGCGATTTTGTTTACGCGCTCGACAGCGGGGCCAAGATCAAGGTGGCCATTTCGGTTGATCGCAAGGCGCGCCGTGCGGTGATTGATTTTGCTGGCACCTCGGCGCAAGATACGCTCAATTATAACGCGCCGTTGTCGATTTGCCGTGCGGCGGTGCTTTATGTGTTTCGCACGCTGGTCGGGGCCGATATTCCCATGAACGAGGGGTGTCTAAAGCCGCTGGAGCTTTGCGTGCCGAAAGGCTCGATGATCAACCCTGATTATCCTGCGGCGGTGATTTCGGGCAATACCGAGGTCAGCCAGTCGATCACGGATGCGCTTTATGGGGCGCTCGGGGTGCTGGCGGGATCGCAAGGGACGATGAATAATTTCGTTTATGGCAACGAGATTTATCAAAATTACGAGACCATTTGCGGCGGCACCGGGGCTGGGGACGGCTTTGATGGCACCAGCGCTGTGCATTGTCACATGACCAACACCCGCATGACCGACCCCGAGGTGCTTGAAACCCGCTTTCCGGTGCGCTTGGAGGAGTTTTCGATCAGGCGCGGCTCTGGCGGGGTCGGCAGGTTTCGAGGTGGGGACGGCACCATCAGGCGGCTCAGGTTTTTGGAGCAGATGACGGCGACGGTTTTGTCCTCGCACCGGATTACGCGCGCGTTTGGCCTTGAGGGCGGGGGTGCTGGCGCGACAGGCGAGAACCTGATCGAGCGGCGCGGTGGCAGCGTTCAGAGGCTCAAGGGCAATGACGAGGCCGAGATGATGCCGGGCGATGTGTTCACCATACGCTCGCCGGGTGGGGGTGCTTTCGGGCCTGCGGATCAAGGATAAAGCCCGCATTTCAGGACCGTTATCCCATAACAAAGAACATGTCAGCCGATAACATCGCGGCGATATTGTTTGTCAAAACGCGTTTCGTCCAAGGTTGGTTCACCGGCAAAAGCCACATGGTTTTTAAGTGCCGGACCTCAACTTTGATGAAAAGGAACGCACCAATGACTTTTACTTTCTCTCTGAAAACAGCCGCCATTGCGGTGATCATTGCCACCGGATTTTCGGCCCCCGTTTTGGCTCATGGCAATCAAGTTCACATCCAGCAATGGGGCGCGGGCAATGGTGTGGGCGCTGCACAGACCGGCAATTGGAACCGGCTGAGCGTGTATCAGAACGGCTGGAGCAACACCTCGATTTCGGCCCAAGACGGCAATGGCAATCGCACGGTGATCGGCCAGAGCGGGGTCGCCAATTTCTCCAGCACCTCGCAGGCTGGCAATTGCAATATCGCCGGTGTGGCGCAGTTTGGCAGCAATCAGACCGCCACGACCTCGCAGTCGGGCAATTGCAATGCTGTCGGTGTGATCCAGCTTGGCAATGGCAACAGCGCCAACACCCAGCAATATGGCAACGGCAATGTGTCGGTAATCATTCAGGATTAGGCGCAGGCTATTCGTCGCGCGGGCATCGCTTTGATCTCGCGCGACCAAGCAACCTCATGGAAAGGATACTGTCATGTTGACTTTTGGTTTTATTAACGCGCGGTTGATCGCGGTGGTTCTTGGCTCTGTCGGGGCGCTTGGCGCGCTGTCGGCTTACGGTCACGAGACCAAGATCGAGCGGCCAAGCTGTGGTATCGAGATCACCAAATCGGGCGCGAACCTGCGGCTGGAGGGGTGGGTAATGTCAGCACTCGATGGCGTTGGCACCTATGAATTACAGATCCGCAAATCCGGTCATGGTGGCACGTCGTCGATCAGCCAGTCGGGCGGGTTTGACGTTAAAGCCGGTCAGAGCCGGACCTTGGCGACCACCTATATCAACGGGCCAAAAGAGCAGATCGACGCGACACTTGATCTGCGGTTGAACGGCCAGAAAATCACTTGTAACAGCGCGCGCCCTCCGGTCGAGCTTTGAAAATCAATCGTGAAAAGGAATATGAAAATGAAACGTCTCAACACAATCGCTCTTGCTGTCGGTCTCTCTATCGCCGCCGCGTTGCCATCCTTTGCTGGCGGGCAGATCAGCTTTCAGTTTAACGCCCGCAACGCCGAGGAGGCGCGCGGGGTGCGCACCATTCTGGCGCTTTATTCGATCTCCAAGGCGATTGATAGCGGGGCCAATATCTCGCAAAATGGTAGCAACAATGCCGCCGGAATCGGCCAGTTCGGGCGCGGTAATTTCGGGGTGATCGAGCAGCAAGGCAATGGCCATAGCGCCACGCTCAGTCAACGCGGTAACAACAATTCCTACGGGATTTTTCAGTTTGGCACCGGCACCAGCGGGCAGGTCAGCCAGACCGGCAATAACGGCGCGGGCTTTTTGTTTCAGCAGGGTTGGTGAGGGTTAAGCCAAGGGGGAGTTGGCGGTATTTAGGCCCACTACCCCGGAAACACGCCCGCAAATATGCCCAATGCCAGCGTGGCGGCGGCGCTTATGGTCCAAACTACGGTTAGCTCGGGGCGCGGCGGGGCGGTTTTGACCACCACCTCGTCATCGCTGGGCTGATACATCGGCACCATGATGCGCAGATAGACGCCGAGCGCCAGCACGCTGTTAAGCACGCCGATGATGGCCAGCCACAGATAGCCCGCGTCAACCGCTGCCGCCAGCAGGTAGGCTTTGCCGATAAAACCAAATAGCGGCGGGATGCCGGTCAGCGATAACAAGAACAGCACCATCGCCACGCCTGCGACCGGATGGCGTCGCCCGAAGCCTTTGAAATCCGCAAGCTCCCGGCCTGCCAGCATGACGATGGCGAAGGCACCGAGGTTCATGGCGATATAGGCGGCACCAAAGATAATCAGCGATTGCAGCGACAGGGCGTTGGCCCCGACGGCGACGATGCCAAGCAGAAAATAACCCGATTGTGCGACCGAGGAATAGGCCAGCAGGCGCACCATATTGGTTTGCACCAGCCCCGTCAGATAGCCGTAGGTCATGGTCACGGCGGCAATCAGCGCCAGCACCAGCGGCCAGCCGGTCGCGCTCGGTAAATCGCGCAGCACCTGCGCCAGTGCAAAGAACGCGGCGATCTTGGTGATCACGGACATATAGGCGGCGACCGAGATCGGCGCGCCCTCGTAAGCATCCGGCACCCAGAAATGAAACGGCACCAATGCGGCCTTGTAACCAAGGCCAACGATCACCGCGATCAGGCCCGCCGCCATCACCACGGTTCCGCCCGACATGTTGCCAAGCTCTTTGAACAGGGTCGAGCCAGCGCCGCCAAACCAGAAGGTCAGGCCATAAATCATCACCGCACCAGTGACCGCGCCAAACACCAGAAACTTCATCCCCGCCTCGGTTGCTGCATCGTCGCGCGGGAAGGTCACGAGCGCGAAGGAGCCAAGCCCGGTGACCACCACGCCCAGTACCAGCAGCATCATATCACCGCTGCCTGCCAGCATAAGCGCGCCCAATGTCACCAGACAGATCAGGCTGTAAACGCTGCCTTCGCGCTCTTGTCCATGCAGCTCGGCGCGGGCCATCAGCAAGGCCAGTGCGGTGCCGGGAAGCAGGATCAGCTTGGCCCAGCCGCTGAGAAGATCAATGCGGTAAGTCTCGCCAAACACGGTGGTATCAAGGTTAATCAGCGGCAGGGTCAGGGCGGTGGCCGCCCCTAATCCCAGCAGACCCAACCACAGCGCAAGGCGCGGCAGGCGCGCCATCTCAGCCACAAGCATCAGCATCGCCGCCACGGCGAGCGTCATCTCGGGATAGAGGAAGGAAAGATCGCGCCCCATCAGAAGCTCAGTGTTGTGGTGGTGGTGTGGATCATATCAAGCAGCCATGAAGGGGCCACACCCACGGCGATGATCAACAGGGTCAAAGGGATGATCACGGCCAGCTCGCGGCGATCAAGATCGGGCATGCTCGCCCATTTCTCCACCGGCTCGCCCATGAACACCTTGGCGATGGCGCGCAAATATAGACCGGCGGTGACCACGATGGCCAGAATGG
>CAYPUW010000105.1:0-7112 GCA_964413925.1 uncultured Rhodobacter sp.
AATAAAACGAAAGCTGCGCGAAAGTCACAAACACCCCGCGCAGCAATGCCAGCGGCCATTGGCGGATGATCAGGCGTTTACGCCCAACGCGAAACTCGCCCTTCCAAGCCAGCACAATCAGACTGGGGATCATGCCGATCAAATTGCGCCACGCCGACAATTCCTGCGCGCTGAAATGGGGCAATAGCGTTTTCACCATCGCGCCCATAATATCCAACAAAAAGATGCCCAGCAGCAGCACCAAAACCGCGCGCACGGGCGGCGAGAGGCTGGTCCAGCTCATATTTCAGAGCTTCGGGGGCTGTTAGACAAGCCCGTGTTCCTTGAACAGGTCCATCAAATCGACCTCTGGGCGCGCGCCAATATGGCTGATCACTTCACCCGCAGCAACGCAACCCATGCGCCCGGCGCTGAGCATATCAAACCCCGAGGTCAGCCCATATAAAAACCCCGAAGCAAACAAATCCCCAGCTCCGGTCGCATCAACAATCCGGGTCGGCACCGCATGCGCGTGCTCGGTCTCGCCATCATAAAGGATATAGGCCCCATTTTCCGAGGCGGTACAGGCAACGATTTCAACCTCCGCTGCCGCCTCGGCCATCGACGCATGCAAATCATCGGCGGGGTACATCGCCTGCATCTCATGCACATTGCAAAACAGCAGATCAACATGATCCCGAATCATGGTGCGAAACGCATCCCGATGGCGATCGACACAAAACGGATCACTCAGCGTCAAGGAAACCTTGCCGCCAGCCCCCTTGCAAGCATCAATCGCCATAGCAAACGCCTCATGGCTCTCTGGCCCGTCAAAGCGGTAACCCTCAAGGTAGATCCACTCGGTGTTGGCCATCATCTCGCGGTCGATATCGGCAGGGCCAAGATGCTCGGAAACGCCGAGATAGGTGTTGAGCGAGCGCTCGCCATCCGGGGTCACCAGCACCATGCAACGCCCGGTTTCGTCTGTACCATCAGGAGCAGCGAGGGGTGTTTCATAAACCGCCCCCTGCGCACGCAAATCATGGGCGAAAATAGCGCCAAGCTGGTCATCCCTGACCTTGCCCACATAGGCGGTGCGGCCTCCCAAAGCGGCAATTCCGGCAATCGTGTTGGCCGCAGAGCCACCCGAAATCTCTTTGGTCACGCCCATTTTGCCGTAAAGCTCAACCGAACGCGTGGTATCAATCAGCTGCATGATACCCTTTTCAACTGCGTTCTCGGCCAAAAAACCATCCTCGACATGGCTAAGAACATCGACCATCGCATTGCCAATGCCCACGACCTGAAACCTCTTTTTCATAGTATTTTGTCCTCTGACTGACAGAATTCGTTGATGATACAATTGGCACAAACCGGCTTGCGCGCCTTGCAGATATAGCGTCCGTGCAGGATCATCCAGTGATGGGCATGTTGCTGAAACTCGGCGGGAATATTATCCTCGATCGCACGCTCGACCGCCAGAACATCCTTGCCCACGGCCACCCCCGTACGGTTGCCAAACCGGAAAATATGCGTGTCCACCGCCTGCGCGGGTTGGTCAAACCACATGTTCAAAACCACATTGGCGGTTTTGCGCCCCACCCCCGGCAGGCTTTGCAGCGCCGCGCGCGAGGACGGCACCTCGCCGTCAAACTGGTCCACCAAAATCTGGCTCAGCCGGATGACGTTTTTGGCTTTCTGGCGAAACAGACCAATGGTTTTGATATGTTCTGTCACGCCCTCAAGGCCAAGGTCGAGCATCTTTTGCGGGGTGTCGGCAAGCGCAAACAGTCCTCGCGTGGCTTTGTTCACACCCGCGTCGGTCGCCTGCGCTGAAAGCGCGACTGCGACGACAAGGGTGTAAACATTCACATGCTCAAGCTCGCCTTTCGGCGCGGGTTCACTGTCGCGAAAACGACTGAAAATGGCAGCGATTGTATGATAGTCAAGTTGCTTTGTCATAACGGTTGTTTGCCACGCAATCGGGGGGAAAGCCAAGCGGATTAGAGCACGTTCATTTCCACCTCTCGCCCGCCTTTGGTCGGAAGGTTACTGCAAGGCTACTATAAGGCTACTGCGCGCGCAGAATCTCCAGAAATCTGGCGGCAAATCTCTGTGCTTTTGGCGCGCCCAGTATCCGGTTGATTGTGGCAAGATCAACGGTGTTCACTTCGACCAGCCGTGCCAGCGACGCGTTTGAGCAGCTCATCAATTTTCCCACCCCGTCAGCCCCACGCGCCAACTCAAGCTGAGCCACCTGCAAACGATCAAAAACCTCACCCGAACCACGCCCCGCCAATCGTCGTCGCGCCGGATGCAATTCCTCGGGTGGCGCGTCATTTATGACCGCCAGAAACACCTGTCCGAATTTCTCCAACTTTTTCGCGCCAACGCCGGACAGTTCTGAAAAATCATCAAGCGTCTTCGGCCTGTTCGTCGCCATCTCGATCAGGGTTTTATCTGGAAAAATCACATAGGCCGGTGCCCGCGCCGCCTCGGCCAGCGCTCGACGTTTTGATTTCAGCGCCGCCAGCAATGGCTCATCCTCCTCATTTATCAGCGCCCTAACCTTGGGTTTGCGCGTCGCACTTTGGCTCGCAACGATCGTGTCGCGCCGCAACTCAATGGTTTCCTCGCCGCGTAAAATTGGCCGCGCCGCAGCGGTCATGCGCAAGGCACCGAACCGAGTCACATCCGGGCGGATTAAATCATACCCCATCATCTGACGAAACACCGCCTGCCACGCCCCCTTGCTGATATCCGCCCCCACACCAAAAGTTGGCAAACTGTCATGCCCGCGCTGGCGCACCTTGTCGGTCGTGACTCCGCGCAGCACATCAATCAGGTGACCCGCCCCGAAATATTCGCCGGTGCGCAAAATGGCCGACAGCGCCTTTCGAACCTGCTCAGTGCCGTCAAAAACCTCGGGCGGCTTGTCGCAAAGGTCACAATTTCCACACGCTTCCATCTCGTCACCGAAATACCGCAGCAAAGTCCGCCGCCGGCAACGCCGCGCCTCGGCCAACCCCAACAGCGCGTTCAGACGCCCATGATCGGCCTCTTTTCTCTCGACCGGGGCGAGACCCTCGTCGATTTGACCGCGGCGAAGACGCACATCGTCAGCCCCATAAAGCGTTAACGTATCAGCCGGAGCGCCATCCCGCCCTGCCCGGCCAATCTCCTGATAGTAACTTTCGATCGATTTGGGCAAATCCGCATGCGCCACCCAGCGAATATCAGGCTTATCCACCCCCATACCAAAAGCAACCGTCGCCACAACAATCAACCCGTCTTCGCGCGAAAACCGAGTCTCGGTCACCCGCCGCGCCTCAGGGTCCATACCCGCGTGATAAGCAACCGCCACATGCCCTTCTGCTGCCAACGCCTGTGCCAGCGTTTCGGTCTTAGCCCGCGTCCCGCAATAAACGATCCCGGATTGACCTTTTCGTGCGGCTGCAAACTCAAGTATCTGCTGGCGCGGTTTATTTTTTGGCTGAAAGGCGAGATAGATATTGGGCCGATCAAATCCGCGCAGAAAAATCTCGGGCGCCACACCTGCAAACAGACGAGTAACAATCTCGACCCGCGTCTCTGCATCCGCAGTTGCGGTAAATGCGGCAAGCGGCACGCCAAGAGCTTCGCGCAACTCACCAATACGCAGGTAATCCGGCCTGAAGTCATGACCCCACTGGCTGACACAATGGGCCTCGTCCACCGCAATCAGACGAGTGTTCACCTTTTTGAGCATCATAAGCGTACCCGGATTGGCCAGCCGCTCGGGCGCCATGTAGAGCAACTTGAGGACACCCTGCTCAAGTTGCTTAAAAACCTGCTCTATCTCCTCCTCTGTGTTTCCACTCGTTAGCGCACCCGCCTCGACCCCAACCGCCCGCAGGCTGCGAACCTGATCACGCATCAATGCAATCAGCGGCGAGATCACCACTGTCACGCCCTCCTGCGCAATCGCCGGAAGCTGAAAGCACAGCGATTTTCCGCCCCCCGTCGGCATGATCGCGAGAGTGTTTTGGCCCGCCGAAACCGCCTCTACGATCTCTTGTTGGCCCGGCCGGTAGGCATCAAATCCGAACACGGATTTCAAAAGATCATCAGGTCGTTTCATCGCAACATTCTGGCACTACTGGGGTTTATATACCCATCACATATTAAGTTTTGGTGAACAAGACGAGAACAAATTTTACGCCCTCAAACTGCAACACGATTAATCGGCCCCAAGTCGAAGAATATTCACCCAAGTATCGCCATAACGTCGCGCATCCAGACTACTAAACCCCAAAGGGGCGGTTTGCCTTGAATTTTCCTCCCAGACGATCAGCGCATTTGGGGCCAGCCAACCGTGGGTTTTTGCCGCCAGCAACGCCGGAGTTCCCAGCCCAGCGCCATAAGGTGGATCAAGAAAAATCAAGTCGAAAGGTGGACCTTTGCGGGGCTTCAAGTCGCGTAGGTCCATCGAGATAAACCTAGCGATATCAGCTAGTTTACAGAGATTTATATTAGCGGCAACCAACGATCTGGCCTTCCTGCCGTTGTCCAAAAACAGCGCTGAGCTAGCCCCGCGGCTGAGCGCCTCCAAGCCGAGCGCACCACTCCCGGCAAAAAGATCAAGCACGCGCGCACCGTTTAGCGAATCACCATAGCCACCGTTTTGCAGCAAGTTGAAAATACTCTCGCGAACACGGTCCGTGGTTGGCCGCAAATGAGCCGCCATATCGCCCCTACCGACCGAGGTCAGAGCGCGCCCCCTGAGCTTTCCGCCAACAATCCGCATCTACTATTTCAACAATAATTTCAAGTCACTAACCGGATTTTTAACCACCTGTTCGTCTGCAGTTTTCCCCGCGTCAATCAGTCGTTTTGCGACCATATAGGCGCGCGGATCGTTCATCGCATCAACCGCCAAAAGTTTTTCTCCACGATAATACCAAAAAGATACCGAATCTTTACCTTTTCGGGTGACGATCTTGTCATATCCGCTGTTCAGCCCGGCAATTTGCAGCTTCACATTAAACTGATCGGACCAAAACCATGGTTTAGCAATATACTTCTTATTCGCGCCTAGCATATTCTCGGCAACGATTTCGGCCTGATCAATCGCGTTGGGCACGGACTCAAGACGTATGCGGCGTTCTTGATAGGGAAATGAGGTGCAATCTCCCGCAGCCCATACACACGCGTTGCTTGTCCGCCCAAGCGCGTCGGTTTTAATTCCGTTTTCTATATCAAGGCCAGCCGCCTTTGCCAGATCGGTTGACGGGACGATGCCCACACCTGCGATCACGAAATCTGTCGAAAGGACCCTGCCATCTGACAATATAGCCCCGGTTACGCGCTCCTCCCCGCTCAAACTCGTCAATCCGACTCCCTCGAGTATCTCGACCCCATGTGATCGGTGCAATGCACGAAAATAGTCCGACGTTTCCGCCGAAGCGACCCGCTGCAAAATCCGATCCGCCATCTCGACCAGAGTCACCTTCAACCCACGTTTGGCCGCCACCGCTGCCGCCTCCAAACCGATATACCCACCACCCACGACAAGCAGATGACGGCCCATCTGGAACTCTTCTGCCATCCGATCAATATCTGCCAGCCGGCGCATCTCATATACGCCTTCAAGCGAGCCACCGATGGAGGCAGGCAAGCGACGCGGTTCAGACCCAGTGGTTAAAGCGAGCTGGTCATAGAGTAAAACTTCGGCTCCCAAATGTACGGTCTTGGCACCAACATCGATGCCAGAAATCGCCTGTCCCAGTTTCAGCGTTATATTTTGACCTCGATAATAATCCTTTGGCCGCAGAAATAATCGCTCAACATCCATCTCTCCCAATAAATATCTCTTGGATAATGGCGGCCGTTGATAGGGCGGAAAATGCTCATCGCCAACCAACGTAATCCCACCGCCAAATCCCAAGGACCGCAGTTTGATAACCATCGACGCGCCGGCCTGCCCGGCGCCTATTACAACAATGTGAGACATGCCCCCCCTCACGATTTCGCTGGCTCTTGTGTTTATCCGACCCTATATGTTTCCCAACAAATTCGGCAATGCAAAAGAGGTAAAATATGGTCATTTCAGTTGGCGACCTGCTCCCAGAGATCAGTTTTTCCCACATCGCAGACGACAAACTCGAGACTATGTCGCTGAAATCACTGACACGCGGGACCAAGCTGGTTTTGTTCGGCCTTCCCGGCGCGTTCACCCAAACCTGCAGCGCCTTGCATCTGCCCGGCTTCATTCAGGTAGCACAAGCGCTTCGCGCCAAAGGTGCGGATCATATTGTTTGCATGTCGGTGAATGACCCGTTCGTGATGAAGGCGTGGGACGATGCACAAGGCGCAAGTTTGGCGGGGATTATGATGCTGGCCGACGGAGATTCCTCAGCAACCAAGGCGCTTGGCCTTGAGTTTTCCGCCCCGCAAATCGGGTTTGTTGACCGTTGTAAACGGTTTTCGGCCTATATTGATAACGGAGTGGTCAAGGTGATGAATTTCGAAACCAAGCCAGGCGTTTGCGAGTTCACCTCTGGCGAAACTCTGCTTGCCCAAATTTAGCCACCCGCCGCCAGTGCGTCCATTTTGCGCGCAAGTTTTACATCCCGCGTCGACAGGCCATCGAGATCGTGGCTTTGCAAGGCAACCTCTACTCGGTTGTAAACATTAAACCATTCAGGGTGATGGTCCCATTTCTCCGCAAACATTGCGACTTGGGTCATCCAACCAAAAGCGTGAACAAAGCTCTTGAACTGGAACTCCTTCACAATCGCGTCGCGTGTTTTATCCATCGACCAGCCTTGCGCCAATAATTCACCAAGCTGGTCCACCCGGTCTTGTTTTGTCAGAGCATCCGTCATTCTTTTTCCTCGCCGCCGCGCTTGAACGGTCCATAACTGGTTAAAATCTCGATATCGTCATCAACCGCTGCGCGCTCGGCCATCAAGAACTGCGCAACCGCGTTCTTAAACCCCGGGTCACCAATCCAGTGTAACGAGTGGGTCACCGTCGGCAAATAGCCGCGCGCGAGTTTGTGCTCACCCTGCGCCCCGGCCTCGATATGACGCAGGCCATGTCTGATCGCATAATCGATCGCCTGATAATAACAGACCTCAAAATGCAAAAAC
>CAYPUW010000106.1:0-7079 GCA_964413925.1 uncultured Rhodobacter sp.
CTGTTGATTGAAAAGACTGGCGTTGATCAAGAGCGGTTTCATGCTCAGTTGGCACGCGAAGACTGGCCCAAATTGCGCCGTGATCTCGCCGACTGCTTTGCGCAAAAAACCCGGCAAGACTGGGTGGATATCATGGAGGGGAGCGATGTTTGTTTTGCGCCCGTGCTCTCCATTGCCGAGGCGCATCTGCACCCCCATAATCAAAGCCGGGAGGTGTTTCAAACTATTGACGGCGTGATGCAGCCAGCGCCTGCGCCGAAATTAAGCCGCACGCCGGGGCAGGTCCAGCCCGCCTCGCAACGCCACCCGTTGGATATTGCCGAGGTGATTGCCGATTGGAACAGCAAAAAAGAAACCCGCCAAAGGAGCAAAAATGACCAATAATTTTCTGGAGACGACAGTTGAATCGCCGACTGGGGCGCGGCTGAAACTGCACTCAATGATGCCAGAGGGGCGGGTGCGTGCTGCTGTTCAAATCAATCATGGCATGGCCGAACATTCCGCGCGCTACCAGCGGTTCGCGCATGCGCTGAGCGAGGCGGGATTTGCGGTCTTTGCCCATGACCATCGCGGCCACGGCGAAACCAAGGCCCCGGATGCGCCATTGGGGGTGTTTGCCAAAACCAACGGGTTTAACAAGGTGATCGAGGACGTTTTGGCGGTAAATCGACACGTCAAATCGCATGCAGAGGTGCCGGTGATTTGTTTTGGCCATTCCATGGGTTCTATTATCGCGTTGAATTTTGCCATGCGCCATCCAGAGGCGTTGGTGGGTTTGGTGTGCTGGAATGCCGGGGTCGAGACCGGAGGATTGGCGGCGGTCTCGCGAATTATTCTCGGGGCGGAGGGGGCGATACGGGGGCGAAACGCTCCCAGCGGGCTGGCAAATAAGCTTACTTTTCAGGCTTGGAACAAGGTTTTTGCGCCAAATCGAACCGAGTATGACTGGTTGTCCAGAGACGAGGCCGAGGTTGATAAATACGTGGCCGATCCTAATTGCGGCTTTAAGGTCAGCACGGGGATGTGGCTCGATCTGATCAGTGGGGTATATTTTGGGGCAGATGACACGCATCTGGCCAAGCTCGCGCTGGATATGCCGGTGCATCTTCAGGGCGGTGCGCAGGATCCTTGTAGCAACAAAGGGCGCGACATGGTTCATTTGTCAGAGCGCATGTCGCGCGCGGGCATGAATGACGTGACGCTGAATATTATCGCCGACACCAGACATGAATCGCTGAACGAGGTTAATCGCGACCAAACCACCGAAGAGTTTGTTCGCTGGTTGTCAGAGAGGTTTGTTTGAGACCGGTTCAAAAAAGGTTGTGCGCGCGTGAATTTTTTTTGGACAGTTAGTTTTCCTCAACCAGGTCCGCTCAGGTTGGCGTTTCCAGCCCTCGCGCGGCACTTGCGTTCAGTAGCCATTTACGAAAGTTTTGTGCGCTGCGCATTTGCCCCTTACGCTCGGTATAAACCAGATAATAGGCGTATCCCGTTGCCAGCTCAAACGGGAGTGGCGTGATCAGGCGCCCTCCTGTGATATAGTCGTCGTGAATGGGCGTGCGCCCCATGGCAATGCCCAGCCCGTCAACCGCCGCCTTTATGGCCAAGGCTCGATTGTCGACCACCACCCGCTGCGGGTGTTCGTCATAGACCACCCCCACCGCGTCACACCAAAGCTGCCACTCGTCGGCCTCGGTGTCGCAAAATATCAATGCGTGACCCAATATATCGGCGGCTTCGATCAAGGGAGCGCTGGCCTTGATGTAGTCGTTGCTGCAAACGGGGATGATGGTTTCGTTCATCAGCAAATCGACCTTGAAACCCGATTTGATGCGTTTTCTAACCTCGCTTTTTTTCAAATAGCGGATGGCGAAATCGATTTCGGAGCTTTTGAAATCAAGTGGTTCTATCGATGTGATCAGGCGCAGATTTATTTCTGGATATTCCTCTCTCAGTGACGGGATGCGTGACACCAGCCATGCTGAAGCCAGCGAGGGGAATAAATTGATGGTCAGGGCCGAGGTTTCTTGTGAAGAGACCACCCGGCCTGTTGCTACCTCCAACTGATCGAGAATTTTTGTTAAATCCAGTAAATATTGCGAGCCGGCATCTGTCAGAACCAGACGGCTGTGATGGCGATAAAACAGCAAGAGGCCAAAGAAATCCTCGAGCGATTTGACCTGATGGCTTATGGCGGAAGGTGTTAACGTCAGTTCCTGACCGGCCTCTTTGAAGCTGCAATGGCGCGCCGCCGCCTCAAACGCCCGCACCGAAGCAAACGGGGGTAGCTTTCTCGCCATTGGGCTCTCCAATTCCGAATTGGGCGTGCCTCTGAGTTTGGCGCGTCATTGTTTGGAATGTCTGTGAACGGCGAGGTCGTGTCAAATTAATTTCATCCGTTCATGAAGATAAGTCGAGTTTTTCGCGCTTTTTCCGTCTCGTGGCAGCAAATAATTTTCATGCAATGTGCGAAGCTGGGGTCAGTCAACATCTTTCAGAAACAACGCTTCCTCAATTTCAATCATCATCGGTTTTCCCGAGGTAACCGCTTTTTGCAAGAGCGCCCCAAGCTCGTCAGGGGTATCTGGGGCCACGGCTTCCAATCCATAGGCTTTGGCGAGGACCACGAAATCAGGAGTATGCAAATCCACCCCGATCGGCGTGACACCACGATGGATCATGCTTGATTTAATCTCACCAAAACCGCGATTATTCCAGCACAGGATGACAAGTGGTCCGCCAACTTCCATGGCCGTTCCCAGTTCACCAAGCGTGAATTGCAGCCCGCCATCGCCAGCGATGCAAATCACCGGGCGCTCCGGTTGCGCTGCGCGTGCGCCTATTGCCGCGGGCAGGGCATAGCCGAGCGCGCCAAAGCCGCAGGCCGAGTTAAACCAGCGTGTCGAGGTGCTGATTGGAAGGTAAAGATTGCCCGCATAGGTTAGTTGCGTAGAATCGCCAACCACTACCGCATCCGGCACGGCGGTAACAATATCCCCTAGGATAGAGATTAGCGTGCGATATTTTTGGTCCTGCTCGGCCAGTGCTGCCTCGCGCGAGGCCTTTGCGCGAGCCGCGCCATCAGCTTTTTTCGGCTCTGGCGCAAGTGCCGAAAGAAGGTCGTGCAGTGCCGCCCCCGCGTCGCCGACCAGTGCGATATCGCTTGGTTGGTTGCGCGCGATCTGAACCGGATCAATATCCGAACGGATCAATGGGGCAGATAGTGAAAACGGCTCGCCATCAAACATATTGTAATCTGTGCGCCCCATTTCCGTGCCAAAAGCCAACACCAGATCGGCGCTGTGGATCAACTCACGCACAGCGCGTAGTGACGGACTGGCCGAGACCTCCAACGGATGGCCAGCCGGAACCAGCCCGCGCCCGTTTATGGTCATGACCACCGGCGCATCCAGACGCTCGGCAAGCTTTTGCGCCGCCGCCCCCGCCCCGCGCGCACCACCACCCAGCAATATAACCGGATGTATTGCCGCGTCGCACAGCTTGGCTGCCTGCATGACGGCATGCTCTGACGGGCGTGGCGGATGAATTATGGCGGCGCGCTTGACCTCAAGATTGTCGGCGTTTGCGGCGAATAAATTCACCGGAATTTCGATATGCACGGGGCGAGGGCGCGCGCCCTCAAACACCGCAAAAGCGCGCGCGATGGCCTTGGGGAGATCGGATGGCGCGAGCACTCGAAAGCTGCTGGCCGCGACCTGAGCGACCAGTTGCCCCTGATTGGGGCTTTCGTGAAGCTCGCCTTCACCGTGGCCGATATGGCCCACATGATTGACCGCAGAAATAACCAGCATGGGAATGGAATCGGCAAATGCCTGCCCCATAGCGGTAACAATATTGGTCAAGCCCGGTCCCGTAATGACAAAAGCCACGCCTGGTTTACCGCTGGTGCGCGCATAGCCATCGGCCATGAAACCGGCCCCTTGTTCGTGGCGCGGGGTGATGTGTTTGATGGCAGAGCCAGCCAAGCCGCGATACATTTCCACCGTATGCACGCCCGGAATTCCGAACACAGTGTCCACATGGTATTGCTCAAGCAGTTTTACCAAATATTCGCCAAGAGTCATAGCTTGCCGCCCTTAAATCATATCTTATGGATCAGGTTAAGTTTTGCCCGGCGGCTTGTTTTTGAAGCTCAGCGGTAAAGGTTTGAATGCGCGCGCATCCCTCCAGCAAGGTTTTCTCGGGCAAGGCAAAGCTTACGCGAACCGTCCCGTTTGTACTGGCACCAAAAGCGGCACCGTTCAGCACCGAAACCCCGGTTTGCGCATATAGGCGGTCGACAAATTGCTCGCCGGTCAAGCCGGTTTTTTGCACATCGACGATCAGGAACATGCCGGCTTGCGCGAGCCAGCATTTCAGTCCCGGCGCCTTGTGCAACTCGTTCAAAACCAAATCGCGCCGATGCTTGAATACGTTTCGCATCCTGGCCACATCGTCAAACTGATTTTCCAGCGCGAAGGCCGAGGCTTCTTGAATGAACCCCGGCAGGCCGTAGGTCGAACAAAGTGCAAGCTTCTCCATCTCTTGGATAAATGGCTCAGGCCCGATCGCCCAACCCGAGCGCCACCCGGTCATGGCATGGGATTTAGAGAGGCTGCTTACGGTAATGGTTCGCTCATCCATGCCCTCCAGCGACGCTATCGAGACATGCTCCCCCTCAAAAACCAGACCGGCATAAACCTCATCGGCAATCACCCACAGATCATTTTCGCGGGATATTTCTGCAATAACCGCGAGATCCTCAGACGGGAAAACCACGCCTGTCGGGTTGACAGGAGTGGCAAAAACCACAGCCGTTGTGCGCGGGGTTATTGCGGCGCGAAAGGCGGCGAGATCGGGGCGAAATCCAAGCTTGGCCGGGCAGGGAACCGGAATAATCGTCGCCCCCGGAGCCTGAAAGGCCGCCTCATAAGTTACATACATCGGCTCAAATACAATGACCTCATCGCCGGGTGAAAGCACAATTTGAGCGGCGCTAAACAGAGCGTTCTGACACCCGGAGCTGACAATTACATTCTTGCCGGTTGTTTTCGTGCCGGTTTTTTTCTGGTGAATGCTGGCAATCACGCGGCGCAAGCGGTGGCGACCGGCAACGTCGCTGTAATGGGTGTCGCCGGAACGAAGGGCTGAAATGCAGGCGTCAGTAATGCCGGTGGGGGTATCAAATTCTGAGTCACCTACGCTCATGACGATCACATCCTTGCCCTTTGCGCGTGCAGACAGGGCCGCAAAATGTGTTCTCCAGGCATTAGCGCCATCGCCGCCCAATCGTTCGGTAAGGGGTGAAAACCGCATATGTTATCTCCTGAAAATTGAACCCCGTGATGTCCATCTGACGGGTTCATCCCTGTGCAGCCAATCAAAGCATATTTAAGTTGGCAAGTTTGTCACCATGCGTCAGTTCTTGTGCCTAATGCGATAAAATCTGGCTCAAAAACAGCTTGGTTCTGTTTGATTGCGGGTTTTCAAAGAAGTCGGTCGGATTGTTGCGTTCAACAATTTGACCTTCATCCATAAACACAACGAGGTCGCCAACTTTGCGCGCGAAACCCATCTCGTGGGTCACACAAATCATGGTCATCCCGCTTTCGGCAAGCTCAACCATCGTATCAAGAACCTCAGCCACCATTTCAGGGTCGAGCGCAGATGTCGGCTCGTCAAACAGCATGACCTTGGGCTGCATACATAGGCTTCGCGCGATGGCAACACGCTGCTGTTGCCCGCCTGATAGCTGTGACGGATATTTGTCGGCCTGTTCGGGGATTTTCACCCGCTCAAGCATCGCCATCGCCCGATCTTTGGCATCGACCTTAGAGACACCGCGCACCCAAGTCGGGCCAGCCATGCAGTTTTCAAGAACGGTCATATGCGGATACAGATTGAAGTGCTGAAACACCATGCCGATATCTTGTCTTACCTTATCGATATTTTTCATCTTTTGGTGCATCTCGATGCCGCCGATTAGAATTTTACCCTTTTGATGGGCTTCCAGCCGGTTCAGACAGCGGATCAAGGTGGATTTGCCAGAGCCGGACGGCCCACAAATCACGATCCGCTCGCCTTGTTTTACAGAGAGGTTGATGTCGTTCAGCGCTTGGAACGCACCGAACCATTTGCTGACACCCTGCATTGATATCACCAGATCATCAGGAGCGGTTTTTTGATTGGCGTTACTCATCATTGCTGACCTTTTTTGCGGTAATGTTTCTCAATTCGTGACTGGATAACCTCCAGAACCATGGTCATGCCCCAGTAGATGAATGCCGCAGTAATCAGCATTTCCATTTGGCGGAATTCCTTTTGCCCCAAAGTACGGGCCAGAAACATCAGCTCCCAAACACCGATGACAGAGACCAGCGAGCTGTCTTTCAGCATGGCGATAAACTGGTTGCCGGTCGGGGGGATGATCAGCGGAATGGCTTGGGGTAAAATGATGCGGCGCATGGTCAGGCCGAACTTGAAGCCCTGCGAGCGCGAGGCCTCCCATTGGCCCCGTGGAACACTTTGAATGCCCGCCCTGAAAATCTCGGTCATATAGGCGCCATAGCACAGCGATAACGCAATGATGCCCGCAGGAACCGCGTCGATTACATAGCCGATTTGCGGCAATCCCATATAGATCAGGAACACCTGCATCAACAGCGGCAAGCCGCGAAAAAGCGAGGTGTAAAAACTGGCGATGCCATAGGCAAACCCGTTATTGGATAGCTTGGCAACCGCGCCAACGATGGCAATCAACGAGGCAATCGCGATGGACACAGCCGAAATATAAAGGGTCGTAAACAGACCCTGAGTGATCATAAATCCGATCTTGGACTGAATGAACGAGAACTTTAGATTGAATGAGTAGAAAAAAGCCAAAAACAATAAAAGCAATTCGATCCAGACAATGGCGACTTGCACTTTTATATTGGCAAAACTGATAAGGAACAGGTTGCCAACAAACAAGACAGCCAACACCAATGCGACGGCGGAGCGACCATAAAGGCCGCTCTCCTTGGGTTCGCCAATGACGGGCCGAAGGAATTCACCGATTATGGTATCCCCCAAGTTAAAGG
>CAYPUW010000107.1:0-3992 GCA_964413925.1 uncultured Rhodobacter sp.
CAGGTATCCATCCACGGCAGGCTATCCAGATCGACATTGCCGCCGGTTATAATTATGCCGACGCGCTTGCCCGCGAAGGTCTGTGGGTTTTTCAATATCACCGCCAGAGGTACCGCCGAGGATGGCTCGATCACGATCTTCATCCGCTTCCAGATCAGCTTCATCGCGTCGATAATCTCGGGGTCAGACGCGGTGAAAATATCGCTCACATGGCGCGACACGAAATGCCATGTCAGCTCTTTCAGCGGCACTTTCAGCCCATCGGCAACCGTGTCAGGCGCGTCGTCAGCAATGATATGTCCGGCCTTAAAGCTGCGATAAGCGTCATCGGCGCGCGTCGGCTCGGCGGCGTAAATCTTGATCTTTGGCGCAAGATTTGACAGGGTCAGACAGGTGCCGGAAATCATCCCGCCCCCGCCAATCGGCGCCACCACCGCGTCCAGATCGGCAACCTGCTCAATCAATTCACGCGAGCAAGTACCCTGCCCCGCGATCACCCTCGGATCATTATAGGGATGCACAAACTCGGCCCCGCTCTCACCAACCACCTCGGCAAATGTCGCCTCGCGGCTTGAGGTTGACGGCTCGCACTCCACAATCCGCCCACCATAGCCGATCACCGCATCCTTCTTGGCTTGCGGCGCGGTTCGCGGCATCACCACAGTACAAGGAATTCCCCGCCGACCAGCCGCATAAGACAGGCTCAGCGCGTGATTGCCCGAAGAATGGGTGGCAACCCCGCGCGCCAACTTATCATCCGCCAGCCCGAACACCGCGTTGGAGGCTCCACGAACCTTGAACGCCCCCGCTTTTTGGAAATTCTCGCATTTGAAAAACAGCTCGGCTCCGGTCAGATCATCAAGAAAGCTCGAGGTCAGAACCGGCGTGCGATGGATATAAGGCTTGATCCGCTCATGAGCGGCCAGCATGTCGTCAAGCGTTGGAATATACATGCGCTTACTCCCCTGTTTTGGCGCTCTGGCGGTAAATTTCCTGCGCCGCCGCCACGCCCGACCCCAAGGCTACATCAAGACCCAGATCGACCATACACATTTCGGCGGTGGCAAGACCCGATAGCATCATCACATCGGTCAGGCTGCCAAGATGGCCGATGCGAAACACCTTGCCCGCAACCTCGCCCAACCCGACCCCAAACGCGACGCCGTATTTCTCGGCCGCATGGGTCACGATGTCAGTCGCGTCAAACCCCTCGGCGTTTTGATTGCACTAACGGTATCAGAATAAAGCTCAGGCGCGCGCGCGCAAAGATCAAGCCCCCAAGCGCTCACCGCGGCGCGCACCCCGCTCGCGATACGGGCATGTCGCGCGAACACCTGCTCAAGCCCCTCGCCAAGCAAGAATTCGCAAGACATCTTCAACCCGTTAAGCAGACCAACCGGCGGCGTATAGGGAAAGCCGTTATTGGCATACCCTTTGGCCATATCGCGAATGTCAAAGAAGGTGCGCGGCAAGGTCGCGGTTTCAGTCGCCGCAATCGCCTTGGGACTGAACCCGAGAATCGCCAATCCGGCAGGCAGCATGAACCCTTTTTGCGAGCCAGCAACCGCGATATCCACGCCCCACTCCTCCATGCGAAAATCCATCGAAGCAATCGAACTGACCCCGTCAACGAACAACATCGCCGGATGGTTTTCGGTATCAATCGCGCGGCGCACGGCGGAAATGTCGGATTTCACTCCGGTCGCGGTCTCGTTATGAGTGGCCAAAACTGCCTTGATGCTGTGGGCCGTATCACCATGCAAAACCTCCTGAAACCGCGCGGCTGGAATACCCGCCCCCCAAGCGGTTTCAACCACCTCAACCACCAAACCGTGGCGTTCGCACATGTCAATCCAGCGGGCGCTGAACATGCCGTTTCGCGCAATCAGAACCCGATCACCGGGCGACAAAGTGTTGGTCAGCGCCGTCTCCCAACCGCCAGTGCCGGTGGAGGGAAAGACGAAAATCTCCGCCGTTTTGCTTTTCAACACCTGCTTCACACCCGCCAGCGCCGGATGCAGAATTTCGGCAAACAGCGGCGAGCGGTGGTCAATGGTGGGCATATCCACCGCTTTGCGCAGGCTCTCGGGCATGTTGGTTGGGCCGGGGATAAATACCGGATTTTGAAAACTCATGGGGTCGCTCCAATCATGGGATGTGATTAGGATATTGAGACCTTCGGTCATGTGCAATTTTTCTAATATTTCGAAAAAATTCTGCCAAAACTCAGTTTATTCGCTATTTATCAGAGGGTTACTTTTTTCATTGAACAAAATGGATTTTCAGTCAATAAAATACTTGCCAAGTTCCTTGGGCATATTCAGCGGAGCAAACCTCATGCGATCAACGCCACGCCCACGCGGACGCCCTCGAAATCAGGCCACAAACGCCGCCAAATCGACCATTCAGTCGCTGGATCGAGCACTTGACGTGCTTGAAATCCTGTCCGAGCAAGGTGGCATGACGCTGAGCCGCCTCGCGTCTGACATGCACCAATCCCCCTCCACCGTTTACCGCGTGTTAACCACGCTTGAGAGCCGCCAGATTGTCGAGGCCGACCGCGATCAAAGCTGGCATATCGGCCCGGCAGCGTTTCGGCTCGGCTCGTCTTTCCTCAGACGCACCGGCCTGATCGAACGCAGCCGTCCGTTCATGCGCAATCTGATGGAGCGCACCGGCGAGACCGCCAATCTCGGGGTCGAGCGCGGCGGTCAGGTGTTGTTTGTCAGTCAGGTTGAAACCCACGAGACCATCCGCGCCTTTTTCGCCCCCGGCACCCAGTCGCAAATGCACGCCTCCGGCATCGGCAAGGCCCTGCTTGCAGAATTCAGCGAGCGGCGATTGGTGAAATATATGCGCCAGACCAGCCTCAGCCGTTTCACCGACCGAACGCTGAGCAACCCTGACGATCTGCGCGCGGAGCTGTTGAATATCAGGCGGCAAGGTTTTGCTTATGACAACGAGGAACGCACGGTGGGAATGCGCTGCATCGCCGCCCCGATATTTGATCAATATGGCGAGGCGGTTGCCGGGATTTCAGTGTCCGGTCCCACCACGCGCATGTCAGGCGAGACTATCCAGACAACGGTTGAGGCCGTAATTTCGGTCGCCCGTGAGGTCTCGCAAAGCTTGGGCGCGCCAAAGGCCCGCGTATAATCTTAACCGCCCAGAAACAGCCGCCCGACATCGGGATTGGCCAGCAAAGCGTCGCCCGTGTCGGCCATCGCCACCTCGCCTGCGACCAGAACATAGCCCAGATCGGCGAACTCAAGCCCCTTGCGCGCGTTCTGCTCCACCATGATAATGGTCTTGCCATCGTCTTTTTGCAGGCCTTCCAGAATGTCGAAAACCATGTCGATATAGCGCGGCTCAAGCCCAATCGACGGCTCATCCACCAGCAAAACATCCGGGTCCATCACCAGCGCGCGCGAAATCTCCAGCAAGCGCCGCTCACCGCCCGACAAAATCCGCGCGGGCTGGTTCGCGCGCGCCGCAAGCCGGTCATATTTGTCAAACATCTCGTCAACTTTTCGCGCGGCCTGCTTGGTGGTCTTCATCAGATAACCGCCCATCAACAGGTTTTCGCGCACCGTCATGTCAGGAAAAACCGAGTTGTCCTGCAAGATATATGCAATCCCCGCCTCGGCCAGTTTTTGGTTGGGTTTTTGACGGGTCACGTCCACATCGCGGCTGGTAATCTTGCCGGATTTAATATCGGTAAACCCATAGATCGAATGCAAGATCGTCGATTTCCCCGCCCCGTTTGGCCCGATCAGACACAAGGACTGCCCCTTGCTGACCGCCAAATTGATACTGTGCAAAATCTCCATCGCACCATAGCCCGCGACAAGGTCTTCGATCATCAAAAACGGCTCTTCACCGGCCAGTTTCCACAGATCATCCTTGCTCGGGCGCGACGCGGCCATGTCGGCGGCGGCCTTTTCAACCGCGTCAACGCTCATCACCGTGTCAACCGAGCCTTGATGATAGCC
>CAYPUW010000107.1:4092-7069 GCA_964413925.1 uncultured Rhodobacter sp.
GTCATTTTCATCACCCTCCCAGATAGGCCTCGATCACTTTCGGATCGTTCTGGATTTCTTTCGGAGGGCCGCTGGCAATCAGTCGTCCAGCCGCCAACACATGGATTTTATTGGCTAAATTCATCATGACCCGCATGTTATGCTCGATCACGAACAGGGTCACGCCGAACCGCTCATTGGCTTGTTTCAGCCGGTCGATCAGCCCGTTGATCAAGGTCGGATTGATGCCAGCGGTTGGCTCGTCAAGCAGCAAAACTTCAGGCTCATTCATCAAGGCCATGGCGAGTTCCAGCAGTTTTTGCTGCCCGAAAGACAGCGACCCCGCCAGCAAATGCCGCTTGGAGGCCAGCCCCACGAACTCCAGCAAATCCTCGGCCCGATCCAGATCATCGGGGTTTGGTTTGTGCAAAAGCGCGCGCACCCCGCCGGAGCGAACCGGGCGCGAGATCAGCATGTTTCGCACGCAATCCATTGCGTCATAAACATGGGTTTGCTGAAATGTCCGCACCATCCCCAGTCGCGCGATATGGGCGACGCGCATTTTGCTGATTTCGATCCCGTCATATTTGATCGAGCCTTTGTCGATGGGATGATAGCCGCAGATCGAGCCAAAAAGCGTCGATTTCCCCGACCCGTTGGGACCGATCAGCCCCACGACTTCGCCCTTTTTAACCGACAGCGAAACATCCTCGTTGGCGATGACACCGCCGAAATATTTTGATACGCCGGACACTTCAAGAACCACGTGATCGCTCATGCCCCGGCCTCCGCTTTGGATTTTCCAGCGCCGAATTTTGCGCGCAGACGCGCCAATCCGCCCATCACACCGTCAGGGAAAAACACCACGATCACGACGATCAACAGGCCGAGCGCGACCCGCTGCCAACCGAACAGGAAGGTCCAGAAAAACTCTTTGAAAAGCTGAAAGACCACAGCACCAATGATCGGTCCCCAGATCGTGCCCTTACCGCCGATCAGCGGCATGAGCAGCATCCACACACCAATTGTTGGTAGCGAAAACGCGACTTCGGTGGGGTCGATAAAATTCTTGGCGGACCCATAAAGCCCCCCCGCAATGGCGGTGAAAAACGCGGCAATCGCCCACGCGAAGGCTTTGACATTGTCGGTTGGCAAGCCCATCGCCTCAGCCTTATCCTCGTTGTCGCGAATGGCGTTCATCACAAACCCGAACCGGGTTGAATAGAGCCATGTCAGCAGCACAAAAAACCCGGATACCGCAAAAAGGCCAATGAAATAGAGCATTGGCATCAGCTCAATTCCATCCGGCGGCTGGATGAAATTCATCCCCGAACCGGCACCAAGAATATCCATCGTTCCGGCAAACTCGCCCGCCGCAACCCCAAGGCCAAGCGTGCCAATGGCAAAATAATGGCCCCGCATTCGCAAAAGCTGCGAGCCAACGACCAAGCCAAGCACGAAATTCAGGATTGCGGCCAGCAACAAACCAACCAAAAGCGAGATCACAAAGGTCGGGGCGCTCAACGTAAACGACAGCAAGTCTCCACCGTTAGCAGAGTTATAATCCGCCAGCGAGAACCCCCCCGACCAGACCTGCACGGCCGCGACAAAATACATACCGACCCCGAAAAACAGGATATTGCCAAACGAGTTATACCCCATCTGCCCGCCCAGCATATCCCAAGCAAGCGCGATCAGGATAAAGACCATGACATCGGCCAACTGGGTCATATTGTTGGGCAACAGGAACGGAGCGGCAATCGCGACCACAAGAGCGACCAGCGCCGCAATCCATCGCGTGGAAGATTTAGTAACCATGATTAAGTCCCGCTATTTCAGATATTGACGCTTGCGGCGCATGATGGCCACGCGCACCAGCAAGGCAATCGGGACGATGATAAACACCATGCCGTTCTGGAACTCCGGCCCCAGAATAAACCCGGCATAATTCTCGTAAACCCCAAGACCGAATGCCGCGAATATCACCCCGGCGACATTGCCGATCCCCGCCAAAATGACGATGACAAAGCTGCGCAACGTATAGATAAGCCCTTGAAACGGATGAATAATATAAACAAACGCCACGATGGCACCGGCCACACCGCAAATCGCACCGTTCAAAGTGAACGTCATCGCGTAAACTTTGCGCGTGTCGATCCCCATAATCCGCGCTGCCCGTGGGTTTTGCGCCGTAGCCCGCATCGCTCGCCCAAAGCGCGAATAGCGCACCAACAGCACGATGAGGATCGCGGCGACAACGCCCATCAAGGCTCCCAGCGCGCGCGAGCCGGGAATATTCACCATATAATTAAGAAAGGTAAAGGTCTGGATCTGCGCATCGACCACCCGCTCTTCGGCGCTGAAAAACTGGTTCATCCCTTGTTGCATCACCAGCTCGACCCCGAAAGTCGCCACCAATGCAACGAACAAATCGCGATTGAGGATTTTTTCAATCACCAGCCAGAACACGATCAGTGAAAACAGCGCCACAGCCGCCGCCGCGACCACCATCGACAACACGATCCACAGAATATGCGGCGAATTGGGCATCAGGGTTTGCATAGTGCGAATAAAGAAAAACGCGGCATAGCCCCCGAGCATGACAAACGCGCCTTGGGCCACATTGATGATATCCATCACCCCCCAGACCAACGCCATTCCGTAAGCGATCAGCCCGAATATGGCACCAACCAAAAGACCGTTGGCGATGAGTTCAATATTGATGACCGGCGCAAGATCGGTCAGCAAGCTGAGGTTACTGAGGATATTATCCATGTTGGAAAGGCCTTGATCTATTCGCTGTCACGAAGTCGGGGGGCGCCGCAAAACGCCCCCCGAATTTAGTTTCTGTGTCAGCTTAGTTTCTGGGACGCGGGAAGATGATTTTCGCTTCGGCCCATTTGGTCGGCGCAACAACTTTCAACTGCCCGTTCTGCACCTGATAAAGAACCATGGGCTTGGCAATATTTTTGCCCGCCGCATCGAATTTGATGTTGCC
>CAYPUW010000108.1:0-7057 GCA_964413925.1 uncultured Rhodobacter sp.
CCCGATAATGGCCTGAAATATAATAAAGAAAAACAAGGTTACGATTATACCGACCCTGATTGGAACGAGTTTTTTGCCGTGCTGAAGGGCAATGGCCCTTGCAACAAAGAACGGTTGGCCGCGCGTGTCAAAGCTTGGGAAGACGGCGCTTGGGTGCGTGACGGATTGATGGCACATGCAGCAAAAAAGGAGAGCAAAAATGTCCAGTGAATGGCCCCTTTGGGAGGTTTTTATCCGTGGCCAACACGGCATGAGCCACCGTCACGTAGGCAGCTTGCATGCGCCCGACGCCAAAATGGCGATCAAAAACGCCCGTGATGTCTATACACGGCGCAACGAGGGCGTGTCGATCTGGGCGGTGGAGGCACAACATATTGCGGCGTCAGTGCCGTCTGACAAAGGCCCGATGTTTGAGCCATCCCGCAGCAAAGTCTATCGCCACCCGACATTTTTTGACATACCCGACGACGCGGGGAGCATGTGATGACGCAGCGCGAGGCTCTGTTTGAATTTTTGCTACGCCTTGGCGACAACACGCTTATTTTATCCCATCGGGTGTCGGAATGGTGTGGGCATGCGCCGGTGATCGAGGAGGATATTGCGCTGGCCAATACGGCGCTAGATTTGATTGGGCAGGCGCAAATGTGGCTGGGACTTGCCGGTGAAATCGAGGGGAAGGGTCGGGATGCCGACGCGCTTGCTTACCGTCGGGACAGTTGGGATTTTCGTAACCTTCTGCTGGTCGAGCGCCCCAACGGTGATTTTGGCAAGACGCTGATGCGGCAGTTTTTGTTTGATGCGTGGCAAGCTTTAATGCTGGAAAAGCTGGCGCTCTCGACCCATGAGCAAATTGCGGCCATCGCTGGCAAGGCCATCAAAGAAGTGGCCTATCATCTAGAGCGCTCAGGCGATACGGTGATCGGGCTTGGCGATGGCACAAAGGAGAGCCACGCGCGAATGCAAGCGGCGCTGGACGATCTGTGGCCCTATTGCGGCGAGATGTTCGCTCTTGATCAGGCGGATATAGCTTTGATTTCGCAAGGTATTATCCCGGAGATGGAGGGTCTTCGTGCGAGGTGGCTTGATAAACTTACCGAAGTTTTTAACGATGCGACACTGATTATTCCGGCTGATGATTTTGCCCATTGCGGGGGTAGAACTGGCCGCCACACCGAGCATCTTGGCCATCTTCTTTGCGAGATGCAGGTGCTCCAGCGCAGCTATCCCGGCGCAAAATGGTAACGCTGGATCACCCCTCGACGGATCAGATTTGGCACTGGCTTGATCAAATTCCTGACCCGGAAATACCTGTGATCACATTAGTGGATTTAGGGGTCATTCGCGGGGTTTCCTGGACTGGAGACACGCTTGTGATCACAAACCCCCCGACCTATTCCGGCTGCCCGGCAACCCGGGTGATCGAGGCAGATATCGAGGCAACTCTGGCGGCTAAGGGCGTTAAAAACCTAAAACTTGTGCGGCAGCTCTCACCCAGTTGGACCACGGATTCTTTATCTAAAAAGGGCCGTGAAGCGCTGGAGGCGTACGGGATTTCTCCACCCCATACCGCCGCTGGCCCGTCCCATTGCCCGCTTTGCAAAAGCCGCAATGTGGAAAAGATCAGCCAGTTTGGCTCCACCCCGTGCAAGGCGCTTTGGCGGTGTTGTGATTGCCTTGAGCCGTTTGACTATTTTAAATGTATCTGACGAAAGACTAACATGCCCCGGTTTCATCCTCTTGTCGTGACTGACGTCGAAAAAACCACCCGTAATGCGGTGGTGGTGACTTTACAGCCCGAAAATGGTCAGGCTGCGGATTTTGAATTTCTTCCCGGACAATATCTGACTTTCCGGCGGGAAATTGGCGGCGAGGACGTGCGGCGCAGTTATTCTATTTGCGCCGGCACCGATGACGGGGCGTTGCAGGTTGCGATAAAGCGTGTTGAGGGCGGGATTTTTTCGCAGTGGGCCAATGGCGCGCTGCAGGTCGGCGAGGTGATCCATGCCATGACGCCGATGGGGCGGTTTGGGGTTGAGTTGAGCGTATCGGCGCGGCGGCACTATCTTGGCTTTGCGGCTGGCTCGGGAATTACGCCGATTTTGTCGATCTTGAAATCGGTGCTGTCACGAGAGCCAATGTCGCAGTTCACGCTGATTTACGCCAATCGAGGGGTCAGCACGATCATGTTTCGCGACACGCTGGAGGATTTGAAAAACCTCTATCTCGGGCGGCTCAGCGTGGTGCATATTCTCAAAACCGACGCGCAGGAAATTGATCTGTTTTGTGGGCGGATAACGCCCGAAAAATGTGCGGAGTTGTTCAAGCACTGGATTGATCTCCAAAGTGTCGACCTGGCGTTCATCTGCGGACCAAATGGGATGATGGACGGGGTTCGTTCGTCGCTTTGTGATCACGGAATGAAGGAGGAGCAGATCAAGTTTGAGCTGTTCAACACCAACCGGCCAACACGCGCCGTGCGACCTGTTGTGATCACATCTGACGTCGGAACCACGGCTGTGATCACACTTGACGGCACCTCGCAACAGATTTCGATCGCGACGGGTGAGACGCTGCTTGAGGCGGCTCTCGCGCATGAACTTGACGTACCATTTGCCTGCAAGGCCGGGGTTTGTTCGAGCTGTCGCGCCAAGGTTTTGGACGGCGAGGTCGAGATGATCGCCAATCACGCACTTGAGGATTACGAGGTGGCGCAGGGCTATGTTCTCACCTGTCAATGTCTGCCTCTGAGCCAAAAAATCATCGTTGACTATGACCAATAAGGCGATGCAAGCGCTGCTGGGTCACGGGAATTTTCGCGTGTGGTCGGTGCTTGTCAGCCTGTTTGGCGACCTAATATCAGCGCCAGAGGCGCGCATAAGCGGGGCCAAGCTGATGCGGATGACTGGCCTGATGGGGATCAAGCCGCAAGCAGTTCGAGTGGCGCTGCACCGCTTGAGAAAAGATGGCTGGATTGTCAGCGAGAAGAGCGGACGCACCAGTGAATATGGCCTGAGCGGGTCTGCATATGCTGAAAGTTTGGCGGCAGGACGGCGGATTTATGCGCGTATGGACACGCGCGAAAACACCTGTTTTATGCTGATTGGCGAGGCAGATGGTGCGCCCCCTGACGGCATGCGCGTGGCTGCGGGGGTCTATATCGCGGCGCGGGTACCCTGCCCGAACCCACCCGGTTTTTTGGTGGTGAAAGCCACGCCACTTGAGGTGCCGAGCTGGGTGAAGGCGGCGCTTGGACCGACCGAATTGGCGGAAGAATACCGCGCGCTGCGGTTGGTGTTAACGTTTGTAGACGCTGAATTGGCACGCTCGGGCATGATTGACCCCGATGCAACAGTGGCGCTGCGGGTTCTGGTCGTGCATCACTGGCGGCGGCTTTTGTTGCGGCACGAGGATCTGGCAATGGAGTTCTTTCCTGCGGGTTGGCACGGCGAAGACTGTCGGGCCTTGGTTGTTAAGCTGTTGGACCGGTTGGAAAAACCCGCATTTGCGACGTGACGCGCTGCTGGTGGCTTTAATGGCTTGCAATGACGTTTTCAAACTCTCGCCACTCACCCGCGCTCATACCGCTGGTCTCTTGTGTCACCTGTTCGCCGCCAAGCATTCGGCGCAAACACGCCATCGCTTTTGACGACAGTTGCACACCACCAAGACGGTAATCCTCAAACGCGGCATAGGCCAGCGGCACCCAATCGGCGGTGATTTTACAAATGATATCGGCATAGACACGTATCTCATATTGTGCATGAGCATCGGCGCGTAACCTCAGGAAATGAAACAGATTATGCAGATCGACCTTCCAGTACCACTGGGTGTAAATATTGGCCGGAAGGTTCATGCGCGCCAGTTCTCGTGCGAGGCCCGCCTGCCCGTCTTGGCTGAGCATATCCTGATAATGATCGTAAGCACGACCGCTGTCGTCGCGCAGAATATCAAGCACGCGTTGGGCCTCGTCCCCTTCTAAAACAGCGCCTCGGCCCTGATTATTAACGTCAGATTGCGCGGCCAGTGCATCTGGTGCGGGGATGTAAAACTCCCGATCCAAGATCGAATAGCGGGCCGAATATTCGTTCACATTGGCGGTGCGGTGGCGAATCCACTGGCGGGCGACGAAAACCGGCAGCTTGACGTGAAGCTTGATCTCGCACATCTCGAACGGGGTGGAGTGCCAGTGGCGCATCAGATAGCGGATCAGACCCTCATCATTGGTGACTTTTTTGGTACCCTTGCCGTAAGAGACCCTTGCTGCCTGCGTGATCGCCGCGTCGTCGCCCATATAGTCGACAACACGCACAAAACCGTGATCCAACACCGGGTGAGCGCGGTAAAGATGCGCCTCCATTCCGGGCACGGTCGCGCGCAAAGTCTCACGTTTTGTTGCGCGGGCCTGGTCGATTTCCGACTGTTGTTCCGGGGTCAGGGGCATATCATGCTCTTTCATGTGGCAGATTCGTAAGACCCATATATTGCAGCAATCTAGGGGCGAACCGCAAGATAAAGGGCTGCGATGGCGGGGAATTCTTTTGGCGGCGGGGGTGTCGGCTGGATTGGTGGCGTTTGGCGCACCGGTTATGAGCTGTGAAATCGCATTGGCGCTGGCGATAGATGTGTCAGGCTCGGTTGATATTGACGAGTATGATTTGCAGATAATCGGGCTGGCGGATGCTTTGCGCGACGGGGCGGTAGCGGAGGCGTTGGCTCGGGCGCAGGCACAGGTGATGCTCGTGCAATGGACCGGAAATGACCGGCAAGTTGTGTCGGTGCCGTGGACGGAAATATCTACCTATGAGGACGCAATCGCCTTTGCCGACAGGGTGGAGGCGAGCGCGCGCGCGTGGCGTAATTTCTCGACCGCGATCGGTGAGGCGTTGGCGTTTACCAAGGCGCAATTTGGCGCGGGTCAGGATTGTGCGCGCCGGGTGATTGATTTGTCGGGTGACGGTTTTTCCAACGAGGGGGTGGAGCCTGCAAGCTTGCGGCGGCAGTTTCAAGCGGATGGTTTCACGGTTAACGGTTTGGCGATTGAGGGACCGGACGAGGATCTGACCGGCTATTACTGGGAGAACGTGATCGCGGGGCCAAATGCTTTTGTCCTGACGGCAAACGGGTTTGAAGATTACGCCAAAAGGATCAAGTTGAAGTTGTTGCGCGAAGTGACGGCACAGGTGTCGATGCTTGAAAAGGCCGCCCCGGTGCCTTAGCCAAAACGATAGGCGGACACGGCGTTTCCCATCAGGATTTCGTGGTAGACCCGCTGGCCCGGATCAGTTTGGGCGGCTCCTGCAACTACAAAAATCGGGGCGAGGTGGTCTTCGCGCGGGTGTGAGGCGCGTGCACCGGGCGCAGTGGCCCATGCGGCGAGAGCGTTAGCGCGCGCGTCGGGACGGCCCGTGACGGTGTCCGTCAACCAAGCGTCAAACTCGTCGGCCTCGGGGTTTTTCACATCGGGTGAGAACGCTCCAAGATTGTGATAGCTCAGGCCCGAGCCGATAATCAAGACACCCTCAGCGCGCAACGGAGCCAGCGCTTCGCCCACGGCGAGATGATGGGCGGGATCGAGATCTTGGCGAAGCGACATCATGGCGAGCGGAATATCCGCCTCTGGTGAGGCCAGTTTCATCGGCACGAACACCCCGTGATCAAATCCGCGCGTTTGATCAAAACTGGTTTCAATACCGGATTTGATCAAAAGTTCTGCGGCCCGTTCAGCCAGTTTGGGCGCACCCGGCGCGGGCCATGTCAGATCGTAAGTATGGGGTGGAAAATTATAGTAATCGAACAACAACTCAGGTGTGGGATTGGTCGAGAGCGTAATTATAGGCATCTCCCAATGCGCTGTTATCAAAAGGATTTCGCGCGGTCTTTCATCAAGGCCAGTGATGAGGTCGGACAAAAATGCCGCCATCTGGGTCCACGTATCGGGCGGGGTCCAGTCCATGAAAAAACATGGCCCGCCACCATGGGGGATGAAAAATGTCGGTTGCATGCTCAAGCCCTCTTGATCAAAATGAATACTCTCGGAATCTATGATATATTTGAGAATATTCAACCTTTCCATCGCACAAAATGATCGTTGAGCTTTGAGCGAAGTTCTGAAAAGCTGACCTTACCCAAACCGCCAACAGGAGCGCGCACAATGTCGATGAAATTCTTACATACTATGGTTCGGGTCAAAGACCTTGCTGCCTCGTTGCGATTTTATGTGGAGCTGCTGGGCTTGGAGGAAATCCGGCGGATCGAGAACGAGGCGGGGCGGTTCTCGTTGATCTTTCTGGCCTGCCCAAACCAGCATGAGGTTTCGTTGGAACTGACTTATAATTGGGATGGCGACGAGGGTTTGCCATCTGACGGGCGGCATTTTGGCCATCTTGCCTATGAGGTTGATGATATTGCCGCAGTTTGCCAGCATTTGCAGGATAATGGCGTGGTGATCAATCGCCCCCCGCGCGATGGGCGGATGGCGTTTGTGCGCTCGCCGGACAATATCTCGATCGAGCTTTTGCAAAAAGGCGGCGCGGTGGCGGCGATTGAGCCTTGGGCAAGCATGCCAAATGTCGGCCATTGGTGACACCGATGAACAATAGGGTCGCGATCATTGGCGGCGGACCGGCCGGGCTGGCGCAAGCGCGAGCATTGCAAAAGCGGGGCATCGAGTTCACCATTTTTGAGTGAAATGCCAAATTTGGCGGCTTGTGGAACCGCGCCGATCCGGCCTCGCCGGTGATAACGCGCGCAATTGACGCCAAGATCAACCAGCCTGAAGCGTATAAGAAACTGCGCGCACTACTGCGCAAAACCATCTTTGATGTGACCGGCGGCCTTAAGATGCAGGCGAGCGACCGGCATGTGGGCTATGTGGACAATCGCAGCTATCGCAAGGCGTTAAAAAGGCTCTGTACCATGATGGATTGGCAGTTGGATGCGCCGCACTGAGGCGGAATTTTCTTTCCTCAATGCGTGGTTCGCGCTAGACCTAAGGGACAAAAACCAAGACCACAGGCGCGGGTGAACCCGACGAAGATGGTTTTTCAAGAACAGTCGG
>CAYPUW010000109.1:0-7056 GCA_964413925.1 uncultured Rhodobacter sp.
CGATGCTAACCACACCGGAAATTCAGGCGACTCGCGCCCATGGGGCGTGCCGCGTCTTTCGGCAGGCGATACAAGAGAGGGAGATTTCTTGCACACCTGCGCTCAAGCGCAAAACACGCGGCCAAAGCGGGTGATACAACCTGCATGCCGAGCAAATAAACCGTCACCAACAGATTATTCAGTATGTCTTAACAGAACGATAACGGGAGGAATACCAATGAAACGACTACTCATATCAGCGGCAGTCGCTGCACTGATCACGGCACCGGCCTATGCGGCCGAGGTCAAGATCGGCTTTGTCACCACGCTCACGACAGGGGCGGCGGTGATCGGCAAGGACATCCAAAAAGCGGTCAATCTGGCGGTGGAGCAGATGGGCGGCAAGATGGGTCCGCTCGATATCAACCTGATCTACGCCGATGACGGGTTCAAGCCCGAGACCGGCAAACAGGCCACCGACAAGCTGGTTAAACAGGACAAGGTCGATTTTGTGGCGGGCTATATCTGGAGCAACGTTCTGCTGGCCTCGCGCAAATCGGTGCTGGATGCAGGCAAATTCCTGATCACCGCCAATGCTGGTCCCGGCCCGATCGCCGGCAAGCTCTGCAACAAAAACCTGTTCTCATCCTCGTGGCAGAACGACGAAACCCCGATGGCTATGGGCGAAGTTCTCAACCAAAACGGCGTGAAATCCCTTTATATCATCGCGCCAAACTATGCGGCAGGTAAAGGCATGGTTGCGGGTGTGAAGCGCACATTCAAGGGCGAGATCAAAGGCACGGACATGACCACATGGCCAACCCAGCTTGATTTCTCCGCCGAATTGGCCAAAGCCAAAGCATCAGGCGCCGACGGCTTGTTCGTATTCTACCCCGGCAAAGCAGGTGGTGCGTTCATGAAGCAGTACCAACAGGCCGGTCTTAAAGACAGCCTGCCGCTTTATACGGTGTTCACGGTCGATGCGCTGAGCCTACCTAAATTCCAGGCCGCCAATTTCACCGATGTTTTGGGCAGCCAGTTCACCCAGCAATGGGATCCGACACTGGACAACCCACAAAACAAGCGTTTTGTTTCCGAGTTCCGCGCGAAATACGGCAGCTATCCGTCGTTTTATGCGGCTCAAGCTTACGACGCGATGTTCCTGATCCGCTCGGCAGTTGTGGCGGTGAACGGCGATTTGACCGATATGGACGGCATGCGCACGGCGATGGAATCGGCCAATTACCCCTCCGTTCGCGGCAAATACACCTATGGCAACAACCATATGCCGATCCAGAACTACTATCTGCGTCAGGTGGTCAAGGATAGCGACGGCAACTGGACCACAAAAGTTGTCAAAACGGTGTTTAAAAACCATCAAGACAGCTATGCCAAAGATTGCGCGCTCTAGAGCGCACCAAAAAAGCCGGTGGCCGGGGGAGCAATCTCCGGCCACTTGGCCTGACTTCAAGCGGATAAACACCTCGTGGATTACACTCTTTTGTTTGTGCAGACGCTGAACGGTTTGCAACTGGGGCTGCTGTTATTTCTGGTCGCCTCGGGTCTGACGTTGGTGTTTGGCATTCTTGATTTCGTCAATCTCGCGCATGGCTCGATCTATATGATCGGCGCATTTATTGGGGCGTCGTTGACGCTCTGGCTGGGGAATTTCCTGATCGCGGTGGTGATCGCGCTACCGATAATTGGCCTCGTCGGCTACGCAATCGAAAAGCTTGTCGCGCGCAGGCTTTATGAAAAAGACCATCTGGATCATGTGCTGGGCACGTTCGGACTGATCCTTGTTCTCAACACATTGGCCCATCTTATTTGGGGACCGGAGGGGATTTCGGTGCCGCTTCCTGCGTGGCTTGATGGTCGCATAGAGCTGTTTTCCGGCGTCGTCGTCCCCACCTACCGTTTGCTGATCATCGCCGCCGGGCTGTCGGTCGCGGGCGGTTTGGTGTGGCTGGTCAACTACACGCGGCTTGGCATGTTGATCCGCGCCGGAGCCTCCAACCGCACAATGGTGTCGGCCCTTGGCATCGACATTCAACTGCTGTTCGGGCTGGTTTTCGCGCTGGGCGCAATGCTGGCGGGGCTGGCGGGAATGTTGATCACACCGATCACCGAGGCCTCGATCGGCATGGGCGGGCAAATCATCATCACCGCCTTCGTGGTCATCATCATTGGCGGTATCGGCTCGATGAAAGGTGCCTTCATTGCCGCCATTCTGGTCGGCATGATCGACACGTTGGGGCGCGCCTATCTGGCCGATATTTTCGCTCTGTTCATGAGCCCCTCTGCCGCCGAGACCTCCGCCCCGTCAGTGTCCTCGATGCTGATCTATATCATGATGGCCGCCATATTGGCGGTGCGCCCGCAAGGGCTGTTCCCACCCAAGGCACGCCCATGAAATCCATGTCCCGCACCGACTGGATCACGCTCGCAGGCATGGCCGCGCTGCTGATCCTGCCGCCGCTGTTTTTATGGTCCGGCAACGAGTTTTATCTGCAACTGGCGACCCGTCTGGTCATCCTCGCCATTGCTGCCGTCAGCCTCAATCTGGTGCTTGGGTACGGCGGTCTCGTGTCGTTTGGCCACGCCGCCTATATCGGCATCGGCGCCTACGCCGTCGGCATCCCCGCCTACCACGAGACCTATGGCGGCTTTGACAGCATCGCCTCTTATGACGGCCTGTTTCACATCGCGTTGGCGGTGGGTGTGTCGGCCCTGTTTGCGCTGATTACCGGCGCGATTAGCCTGCGCACCAAGGGCGTTTACTTCATCATGATCACCATGGCCTTTGGTCAGATGGCCTATTATCTGTTCTTTTCCATCAACGAATATGGCGGCGATGATGGGCTGGTGATTGATGTCAGATCGGAGGTGCCGGGGCTTAATCTGGACAACCCGTTGCAGCTTTATCTGCTTAGTTATGTGGCGCTGGTGGCGGCAATGTTGATTGTGCGCACCATCATAAATTCGCGTTTTGGCATGGTGATCAAAGGGGCCAAAGGCAATAATGACCGCCTGATCGGCCTTGGCTACAACACCTATATATACCGGCTGGTGGCTTATGTGATCTCCGGCGCGATGGCGGGTTTTGCCGGGGCGCTCTTGGGAAATTTCACCACCTTCATCTCGCCTGAAATGATGGGTTGGACCCGCTCGGGCGACCTCATGTTTATGGTGATCCTCGGCGGCGCGGCAACCACATTTGGGCCAGTTCTCGGCGCGGTGATATTCGTGCTGTTGGAGGAAATCCTGTCCAGCTACACCATTTTCTGGGAGCTGCCATTTGGCCTGATGCTGATCGGCGTGGTGCTGTTTGCGCGTGGTGGCCTGATGGGCTTTCTGGCAACAAAATGGCGCAAATCATGAACGTTTTGTTGGAAATTAACGCGCTGGTCAAGACATTTGGCGGGGTCGCGGCCACCGACAAGGTCGATCTGGAGGTGCGCAAAGGCGAGCTTCACGCCATCATCGGCCCAAATGGTGCTGGCAAAACCACCCTGATCAGCCAGCTTTCCGGCGCGGTCATTCCCGACAGCGGCACCATCCTTTTGAACGGCAAAAACATCACCAAAAAGCCTGCCTATACACGGGCGCGCATGGGTATCGCGCGCTCTTATCAAATCACTTCGCTGGTGATGGAAATGACAGTGCGCCAAAATGTGGCCCTCGCCGTGCAGTCAAAAGAGGGCCATGCGTTTCGCTTTATCCGCGCCGCCAACAACATCGCCCATCTGCAAAATACCGCCCTTGAAGCCTTGCGCGACGTAGGGCTTGAGGCGCGTGCCGACAATCTGACAACAGAGCTTTCCCACGGCGAGCATCGCCTGCTTGAGATCGCCATCGCGCTGGCCACGGGGGCCGAGCTTTTACTGCTTGACGAGCCGATGGCCGGACTTGGCCCCGAGGAAAGTGCGCGTATGGTAACGTTTCTGAAAAGTCTGAAAGGCGCGCGCACCATCCTGTTGATCGAGCATGACATGGACGCGGTTTTTGCGCTGGCCGACCGCATCTCGGTGCTGGTTTACGGGCGCATCATCGCCACCGGAACGCCCGCCGAAATCCGTGCCGACCGCGAAGTTCGCCGCGCTTATCTGGGTGAGGGTTAAATGCTGAAAATCGCCGCACTCACCACCCATTACGGCCATTCCCAAGCCCTGTTCGGCGTCGATCTCGCGGTCGCGGCGGGCCAAGTCGTGACCCTGCTGGGACGAAACGGCATGGGCAAAACTACCACTATCAGCTCGATCATGGGGATCACGAAACCCAGCGGCGGCTCGATCGAGTTTGAAGGCGCGGAACTGGTGGGGATGGCCTCGTTCAAAATCGCCAATCTCGGCATAGGGCTGGTGCCAGAGGGTCGCCAGATTTTCCCCAATCTCAGCCTGAACGAGAACCTGATCGCCACCGCCAGTAACCATCTTGCGCGCGCTGAGCCGTGGAGCGTTGACAAGGTTTATGACCTCTTCCCCGAATTGGCCACACGGCGCGGCTCTATGGGCAATCTTCTGTCGGGTGGCGAGCAGCAAATGCTGGCGATCGGCCGCGCGCTGATGACCAACCCCAAACTGCTGATTTTAGACGAAGCTACCGAGGGTCTCGCGCCGCTCATTCGCCAAAAAATCTGGGCCGCGCTCAATCAAATCAAGACCCAGGATATGTCCATTCTGGTGGTCGACAAAAACCTGACCGACCTTTTGAAGATCGCCGACCAGAACTTTATTATCGAGCGTGGACGTGTGGTTTGGTCGGGCAATTCGGACGCGCTGAGACAAGACAAAGACGCGCTGCAACGCTATTTGGGGGTCTGACGCGTCTAGCGTTTCGGGCGCGCCCCTTATGAAAGGAAGCCTCAAATGAATACCGAAAATGGCAACGCCGCGCTTTATTTCGTGGACAGGTTCCGAGACGGCCCGTTGGCCACCAAAAACGCCTTTGAGGAAGGTTTGGAAGGGGGTCGCACCCTAAGCTATCAAACGCTGGCCGTCCAAACCGACCAAATGGCCGAGCTTTACGCCCGCCATAATATCCGCCCCGAGGATCGCGCCGCGATGTTGGTTCTCGACGTGATCGAATTTCCGGTGATTTTCTGGGGCAGCCTCAAGGCGGGCGTGGTGCCGGTCCCCCTCAACACCCTGCTGGCCGCCGATATTTACGACGCAATCCTGCGCGACAGCCGCGCGCGCATTCTGTTTGTCTCAGCCGAGTTATTAGACGTGGTCAAGGACGTTCTGGGCGACAATCCCTATCTTGAGCGGGTGATCGTGGTCGGGCAATCGCACGCAGCGTACGCCAATTTCGCCGACGAACTCGCCGCCAGTGCCCCGCGCCCAATGATGTGTGCATCGCCCGATGAAACCGCGTTTTGGCTCTATTCTTCCGGCTCGACCGGCACGCCAAAAGGGGTGCTCCACGTCCATTCCAGCCTGCAAGCCACCGCCGACACTTACGGGGCGCGCGTTCTCGCCATCACGCCAGACGACCGGATTTTCTCCGCCGCAAAGTTGTTTTTCGCCTATGGAATGGGCAACGGCATGACCTTCCCCATGTCGGTCGGCGCAACCGCGATCCTTTACCCACAACGCCCCACACCCGAGGCAATGTTTGCGGTTATCGCCCGTAGCAAACCCACAATTTTCTGTGGCGTACCAACCCTTTACGCCGCAATGCTGGCGGCAATGGACGGTAAAAAACCCACCGGAGCTGCCGCCATTCGCCGCAGTATTTCCGCAGGCGAGGCGCTGCCTGGCGATATTGGCGAACGCTGGTTCGCGATCATGGGCACCGATATTCTCGACGGGGTCGGCTCGACCGAGCTTTTGCATATTTTCCTCTCCAACGCGCCGGATAATGTCGCCTACGGCACCTCTGGCGTGGCCGTGCCGGGTTATGCGTTAAGACTGGTTAACGAGGCTGGCGACGAGGTCGAGCTGGACGAGATCGGCGAGCTTTTGGTCCACGGCCCCTCCGCCGCCGACGGCTATTGGAACCAGCGGGGCAAAAGCCGCGCCACCTTCGCCGGGATATGGACCCACACCGGCGACAAATATACCCGGCGCGCCGATGGACGGCTGGTTTACTGCGGGCGCACCGACGACATGTTCAAGGTTTCTGGCATCTGGGTTTCGCCATTCGAGGTTGAACAAGCGTTGGCCTCTCACCCCGATGTTTTGGAGGCAGCGGTGGTCGCCTCCCAAGATGACGAGGGGCTGGACAAGCCGCGCGCCTTCATCGTTTTGAAACCCGGAGCGTCTGGCGAAGGCCTCGCCGAGACCCTCAAACAGTTGGTCAAACAGCGCATCGGCAAGTGGAAATATCCGCGCTGGATCGAAATCGTTGACGATCTGCCCAAGACCGCGACGGGCAAAATCCAGCGTTTCAAGCTGCGGAGCTAGGGCCATGATCTGGCGCGAAAATCACCCGGTTCGGCTGAAGATCGATGGCGTCACGCTTGAAGGCGCGTGCTGGGGACCGCCGCCTGAAGTGGCTCCGACGATGGTTTTGCTGCATGAAGGGCTTGGCTCACTCGGCCTTTGGCGCGGGTTTCCCGCCGACTTGGCCGCGCGCTCCGGCTGGGGCGTTTTCGCCTATTCGCGGCGCGGTTATGGCCAATCGGACCCGGTCGTCTTGCCACGCCTGCTCGACTTCATGACCCGTGAGGCGCTGGAGGTTTTGCCGCAGGTTCTTGATCAGATCGGCGCGCAAAAAACCCTGTTGCTCGGCCATAGTGACGGCGCATCAATCGCGACAATTTATGCGGGCGAGACCGATGATAAGCGTCTTTGCGGTCTCACTCTTCTGGCCCCGCATTTCTTTACAGAACCGTTGGGGCTGGCCTCTATCAAAGCCGCGCGGCAGGCTTTTGACCACACCGATCTGCCCGCGCGAATGGCGCGCCACCACCGCGACGCTACGGCGACATTTCACGGCTGGAACGACGTCTGGCTCCACCCGGATTTCGTCACTTGGAACATCGAAAGCAGCCTGACCAAAATCACCGTTCCGGTGCTGGCGCTGCAAGGGCGCGATGATCAATATGGCACGCTCGCGCAAATCAAAGCGCTG
>CAYPUW010000110.1:0-6960 GCA_964413925.1 uncultured Rhodobacter sp.
CGACAATGAAATTCAGGTCGCCGCGCTGAGAAACCACAAATGGACCAACATCAAAGATCAGGTCGACATGATCGAAATGCCCTCGGGCAATCGCATCATCCTGCTAAGCCAAGGCCGCCTGTTGAACCTCGGCAACGCCACGGGCCATCCGTCATTCGTGATGTCTGCCTCCTTTACCAATCAGGTTCTGGCACAGATGGAGTTGTGGGCAAATGACGGCCAATACAAGAACGAGGTCTATATTTTGCCCAAGCATCTGGACGAAAAAGTCGCGCGCCTGCATCTGGCCAAGATCGGCGTGACGCTGACAGAGCTGAGCAAAGAGCAGGCCGATTATATCGGGGTAACACCTGAAGGCCCGTTCAAGCCCGACCATTATCGGTATTGATATGTTCCCGCCAATTTGCGGCTAAGAACAATGCCCGCCCTGCACAATGCAAGGCGGGCTTTTTTTGTTTAGGCGGGGTTTAAGCCTCGCCAATTCCGAAGGTCTCGACCACATAGTCGATGTCTTTATCGCCCCGACCAGACAGGTTCAAAAGGATCGCCTTGCCCGGATGCTTGGGGGCTTCGCGCATGGCAAACGCCAACGCATGCGCACTTTCAAGCGCCGGAATGATGCCTTCCTGACGCGACAAAGCATAAAACGCATCCAGCGCCTCTTTGTCATTGGCCGAGGTGTAATTCACCCGTCCGGTCTTGTGCAAAAACGCATGCTCCGGCCCAACGCCGGGATAATCCAGCCCCGAAGCGATGGTGTGAACCGGCGCAGGCTCGCCGTTTTCATCCTTCAAGAGCAGCGTGTGAAACCCGTGAATGTCGCCATCAACGCCGTAAGTAATCGTCGCCGCATGATCGCCAAGATTGGACGAGGTGCCCATCGGCTCAACCCCGGAAAACTCAACCCCCGCATCCTCGAAAAAGCCCGAAAACAGCCCCATCGCGTTGGAGCCGCCACCAACACAAGCGGTGACGATATCGGGTAATTCACCAGTCATTTCAATGAATTGCTCACGCGCCTCGACCCCGACAACATGTTGAAAATCGCGCACCATCATCGGAAACGGATGCGGTCCCACGACCGAGCCAATGGCAAATAACGTCGTGTCCGCTTGTGGCACATAGGCTTGAAACGCGCTATCCACGGCCTCTTTCAACGAGCGTCCGCCAAAATCGACCGGCACAACCGTCGCGCCCAAAAGCTTCATGCGCGTGACATTAGGCGCCTCCTTCTCGATGTCGATCTCGCCCATATGGATTTCGCATTCCATGCCGAAATAAGCCGCAGCCGTGGCCAGCGCCACACCATGTTGCCCCGCACCAGTTTCGGCCATCAGCTTGGTTTTACCCATATGTTTGGCCAGCAAAGCCTCACCCATGCAGTGGTTCAACTTATGAGCGCCGGTGTGGTTCAAATCCTCGCGCTTGGCGTAAATCTGCGCCCCACCGCAGTTGTCGGAAATGTTCTTGAGGTAAGAAATTGGCGTTGGGCGGCCCTGAAAATGTTTGCGAATATAGCGCAGATCGCGGATAAAATCGGCCGATTTTGAAATCTTGTCATAGGCCTCGCGAATTTCCTTAAAATGTGGCACCAGAGGCGGCGGCAGCATCGCACCACCGTAATCTCCGAAAAAACCGTCACGATCCGGGTGGGATTTTAGATAAGATGTCATCGTTCTGTTATTCCTCTTGTTGAAATCCCGGCAATCAGGCCAAAATTTCGCTGCAATAACAAGGAAAAATCTGCGTTGGTGCTGAAATGCCCCGCTTTGGGCGGCTGGCCTGCTGGCGTTACCAATTCCGTAACCAACGATGCATAAACCTTAACACATTGATAATAGCTAAATTTTTCCCGAGTTAGCCTTTGCCATCCAACAAAAACTCGCCTAATGTCCCGATATCGGGCCAGTATGGCCGGGACTTTTCAAGGAGCGTGTGGCGCGAAAGCGAAACGCACGTGGGGTGATGGAGGGTCTCAAGGGGTTGGGACCCTCCGATTTCCGTTCAGAGACCGGCCAATTCGCAAACAACCTGCCATTCGGTCTCGGTAACCGGCTGAACCGACAGGCGCGTGTTTTTCACCAACACCATGTTTTCAAGCCGCGCATCGGATTTGCACATCGCCAAAGTCACCGGAGTGTTAACACTGCGCACCGCTTTGATATCAACACATTCCCAGCGCGGATCATCAGTCGTACTGTCAGGATGCGCGGTCGCGATCACCTCGACGATACCCACCACCGCTTTTTCCTTTTGCGAATGATAAAAGAACCCCTGATCGCCGATTTCCATCTGCCGCATCATGTTGCGAGCCTGATAATTTCGCACGCCATCCCACTCCTCACCGACCTCGCCTTTGGCGACCTGATCGTCCCAGCCCCACGTTGATACTTCAGATTTGAACAGCCAATAAGCCATCTATTTCCCCCTCAATTTTCATCTCTAAGCGGGCGCGACAGCAGCGCCTCGCTCGCCTGATTTATGGTTAACTCACCTTCCAATACCGCCGCAATAATTCCCGCAATCGGCATTTCGATGTTGCGCCGTCGCGCCAGTGAGACCGTGGCGCGCGCGGTGGCAACCCCCTCAAATGTGGTGCCACTCGTCATCTTGCCGCCCTGTCCCAGCACATGTCCAAGCGAAAAGTTACGCGATTGCATCGAGCCACAGGTCAGCGCCAGATCGCCAAGCCCGCTCAATCCGGCCAGCGTCGCCGCATCCGCCCCCATATCCACCGCCAGCCGCATCATTTCCGCATATCCCCGCGTCATCAAGGCCGCGCGCGCACTCTCGCCAAGCCCAGCTCCGATGGCAATTCCGCAAGCAATCGCAATCACGTTTTTAAGCGCCCCACCAAGCTGCGCCCCCACCGGATCATGCGACAAATACAATCGCAAATTTGGTGTGGACAGCCGAGATTGCAGCGCCGCACCGTCCTGTTGCGCCGTGGCAAGCGTTAATGCGGTCGGCAAGCCCCGCGCAATCTCGACCGCAAAACCCGGCCCAGTCAGAACCGCAACTTTCGCGTCGGCCAGCAAATTGGTAACAATTTCAGATGGCAGCATACCGCTGGTTTTCTCGATACCCTTGCAACAGATAACACAGGTTTTCCCACTGAGGATTTCGGCATAACTTGTTATAAAATCACGCAAATATTGGGTTGGAACCGCCAGCAATATTACCTCTGCCTCAGCGATACTCGATGCGTCAGCGGTCGGGTTCAGAGGTTCTGGAAAGCAGATATCTGGCAAGTAGCGCGCATTTTGTCGGCTGATACGCATAGTGGCAATCGCAGCAGAATCGCGCCCCCAAAGGTTAACATGCCCCCCCTGCCGCGCCAGCGAGATCGCCAGCGCTGTGCCAAATGCACCGGCCCCGACCACAGTGATCACACTCATGCTTTCGCCCCCTTTTTGCCCGATCCGAGCATCGGTCGGCTGCGGTTGTCAAGCGGCCAACGAGGTCGCGCCGACAGCGTTAAATCATCAAACTTCCCTGCCCGAAACCGCTCAACCCCGACCCAAGCAATCATCGCGGCATTATCAGTGCAAAACTCCGCAGGCGGCGCGACAAAATCGAATCCCTCCGCCTCGCAAATCGCCATCAGCCCCGCACGAATAGCGTTATTTGCAGCCACTCCACCCGCCACCGCCAGCGCCGGTTTCACCTCGGGAAATTCACCGGAAAATATCGCCATCGCCCGGCGAGACTTCTCGACCAAGACATCGCAAACCGCCGCCTGAAACCCGGCACTGAGATCGCCAATTTCGCCAATCGTTAACCCGTTATTGGCGTCAACAAGCTGATCACGCGCGCGCCTCAAAGCCGTCTTCAGCCCCGAAAATGACATATCACAACCGGGGCGATCAAGCAGCGGACGCGGGAATTTGAACACGTTCGGATTTGCCCCCTTCGCCGCGCGCTCAACCGCCGGCCCGCCGGGTTGCGAAAGCCCCAACAGCCGCGCAGTTTTGTCAAATGCTTCACCGGGAGCGTCGTCAATTGTGCCGCCAAGACGCCTAAAGTCATCAAACCCACGCACAATCAAAAACTGGCAATGCCCCCCCGAAACAAGCAACAGCAAATAGGGATAGGCGAGCTGATCGGTCAATCTCGGCGTTAACCCATGACCCGCCAAATGGTTAACACCAATCAGCGGAATTTTGGCCCCCGCAGACAGTCCTTTGGCGCACATAACACCCGACAACACCCCGCCAATAAGGCCGGGACCTGCGGTAACAGCAACCGCATCGATATTTTTGAGCGGTAAATTCGCATGCAAAAGAGCCTCCTCCACGCAGTAATCAAGCTTCTCCGCATGCGCACGCGCCGCAATTTCCGGCACAATCCCGCCAAACTCAGCATGCAGATCAGCCTGCCCGTAAACCACCGAAGACAGAATCTCCGCAGGCTCGCCGGACGCGCAACGCACCACCGAAGCCGCCGTATCGTCGCAGCTGCTCTCAAGGCCAAGGATGGTTATCAGCTCTTTCATCTCTACATTTTGTTGCCTCGGGTCAGGCTGGCAGGTAACACCTGTATCTATGTCAAGCAATCCCGATATTCACGTCTTGTTAACCCGACCAGAGACCCAGTCTGCCGCCTACAAAGCCGAGCTTGGGGCGCGATTTGGTTCTAGAATACAAGTAACTCTATCCCCGCTTCTACAGATATCTGATCGAAACGATCCGATATTGCTAAGCGGAATAGTCGCGCTTTTGTTCACATCCGTTAACGGAGTTAAAGCCTTCGGTCAGGCTTCCAACCGACGAGACATCCCGTGTTTTTGCGTCGGTGATAAAACTACTGCCGCCGCGCAAGATATGGGCCTAAGCGCCATGTCCGCTGGAGGATCGGTGCCAGATCTAGTGGAGTTGGTTACGCGCAATTCCACAACAAAACCCTTCAGAATTTTGCATCTTCGCGGGGCGCATACGGCCGGAAATCTCGTCAAGCAGTTAACTCTTTCTGGAATAGAGGCGTCAGCGCACATCGTTTATGATCAAGAACTACTGCCGCTCAACCACATCGCAAAGTCCCTGTTGTTAGGATCGTCCCCAGTTGTGATTCCGCTGTTTTCTCCCCGGACGGCTCGCGCATTTTCGGCAGAGCTTGAAAACTTATCCACAGGCAAGCTGACTGCTATTTGCATCAGTACCATTGTCGCAGAGGCGCTCGATCCTCAAAAATTTCATGTCCTGCGCATCGCTCGCGATAAAACCGCAAACGCGATTACGCGAGAAATTGCCACATTGCTGCGATAGCGCGTCATCTCCCTTGTGAGGATCAGGTCGGTGACCTATCTTGATGTTGACAACTCTGATCATCGCAAGACACCTACCGAAAGAAGGGCTAAAATCGTGGCGACAAGGAAAACAACTCCGGCCTCGGGGACAGCAAAAAAAAACACGGCAAAAGCACAGTCGTCACCCAAGACTGACAACACATCGCCAAAAGCCGAACCGGAGGTTCTGGACCCCCTAAAACAATCCAAGCCCGCCCAGAAAAAGGTTAACAAACCAGAGACGGTTGATGCCACCGCTATAGAGGTAAAACAACCCGTCCCTGGCTCATCGCAAGCCTCGACGAAGGTGAAAAAGGTGCCCGAAGAGCCTAAAAAGGAGCCGCCCCAGCAGTCTACCGCCCGACCGACCTTGATGTTCTCAGGCCTCGTCTTGGGTGGCCTTGTGGCGGGGGCAATCGGCTATGGAGCGGCAATTATTACCGCTCCAAGTCCAGAAATCATGCGTTCAGATCAAGCCCCTGTTTCCACTGAAATTCTATCGCGGCTTGATCAGATAGAGGCACGAATTTCGGTTCTTGAGCAGCCAAAAAAATCCGTAGAGCTCGACAAATTACGTGCGACGGTTACGGCGCTGAAATCGACTCTGGAAAGCGACACCAACGCCCTTTCAACACGGCTTTTGGATACGGAGACCAAGTTGAAAGTAGCTTTGTCCACATCTGGAAACTCGACCAAAACCAACGATACGAACAGCTCTGATCTGGTCGCAAGCTATAGTTCCGAGATTGCTCAGATCAAGGCACAGATTGCCGATCAAAAAGCCAGAAGCAACGAATTATCGACCCGTCTCGACACGGTTACCAAGCAGGCAGGCGCGCAACTTTCTGCTGCCAGAACAAAAATAGAAACTCTGTCAAAATCCGCCAAGAAGGCCGTAAAATCTCTTGACCTCAGCGTAACAACCGAGCGTTTGAGAGCGGCGATCGAGACTGGCAAACCGTTTGGAAATCTGCTTGCGGACATCGCAACGGAAACAAAAATCCCACTTCCGGCAACGCTACAAATTAATGGGCAAAACGGTGTCGCTACTTTGTCTCAATTGCAAAAAGACTTCCCGGAAGCCGCACGTCAGGCGCTTAAATCTTCCATTCGCGCGAATGCAGGAAATGGGCTTGGGTCCAGTCTTACGGCTTATCTAAAAAGCCAAATTGGCGCGCGCTCGCTTGAAGAAAAGGCCGGTGACGGCCCGGATGCAGTTCTGTCGCAGGCAGAGGCGTCGCTGGGACGAGGGCAGCTTGCTCAGGCCATCGATTTATTGCAAAAACTTCCACCGGAGGGGATCGCAAGTATGGGCGACTGGCTAGCGGCTGCCAACACGAGTTTGGCGGTTAGGTCCGCCTTAATTCAATTCGAAAAATCCGTTAGAAACAAGAACTAGAAGGTCTATCCTATGCTTTGGTCGCTGGTAAAAATACTTTTATTCGTAGCACTTGTTGCGGCAATTACGATGCTGGCGGGCTATGTTATCGAGGCCGGCGGCGAGGTGCGAATTTCGGTGGGATCAATCGAGTTTTCGTTGACACCGTTGGCGGGAATGATCGCCGCTTTGCTAACTCTGGCGGTGGGTTGGATCGTCTTTCGCCTTGCCTCTTTGCTCTTGGCAATTTTCCGATTTTTCAACGGCGACGAAACCGCAATTTCCCGCTATTTTGATC
>CAYPUW010000111.1:0-6955 GCA_964413925.1 uncultured Rhodobacter sp.
CCATCAGCGCGAGATCAGTTTTTGCCGCAGGTCGTGCAAAACATGACAATGTAGCCGGTCCTACATGGGAGTGTTTTGCGCGATCTGCGTTGAAGGCTTTCAGCGGCAACTGATGGTGCAGGATTAATAGGTCCTGACCCTAGCGTCCTTTCCAAACCGGATCGCGTTTTTCGGCAAATGCGCGAGCGCCTTCCTGCTGATCATCAGAGGTATAGAGGGCCTTGATCGTTGGAAAAACGCTGCCGGTAATTTTATCCATTGCATCCTGAAATTTCATATTTTCGGCCTCGCGCACCACGTTCTTGATTGCCGCCTGCACCAGAGGCGGACCGTTGGCTAGGTCTGCGGCAAGTTCATGCGCCTTATCCAGCAATTGCTCGGCTGGATACACATAGTTCACCAACCCCCATCGCTGCGCTTCCGGCACATCAAACCAGCGCCCGGTCAGCAGCAGATCCATCGCCACATGGTAGGGGATGCGTTTGGGCAGTTTGATCGAGGCCGCATCGGCAATGGTGCCCGAGCGGATTTCGGGCAAAGCGAAACTGGCATGCTCGGCGGCCATGACCAGATCACAAGACAGCATCAGTTCCAGCCCGCCGCCGCAGGCAATACCGTTGACCGCTGCAATCACCACCTTGTTCATATCCGGCAGTTCCTGCAATCCACCAAACCCCCCGATGCCGTAATCGCCATCCACGGCCTCACCATCGGCGGCGGCTTTCAAATCCCAACCGGGGCAAAAGAATTTCTCGCCCGCCCCGGTCAGGATCGCCACGCGCAAATCGGGATCATCGCGAAAGCTCGCAAACACCTGCCCCATCATCCGGCTGGTGGCCAGATCAATCGCATTGGCCTTGGGCCGGTCTAAAGTGATTTCCAGCACCTTGCCGATTATGCGGGTTTTGACAGGGTTTTTTGTCGTGTTTTTTGTCGTCTTACCTGTGGTGGTGTTTGTCATGTTTTCTCTCCGGTTCGGATCAGGGCGTCGGCGGCAATGGCACTTTCTGCCCGACATATCAGCGGGTTAACTTCGACTTCTGCGATGTACCCGTGATGATCTATCACATAGGACTGGATTGCCATCACCGCGTCAATAACCGCCGACAGGCCAGCGGCAGGACGGCCGCGATACCCCTGTAGCTGGGCATAGATTTTCAAGCCTCGCAGGGCGGCTTTGATGTCGGCGGGGAGTGCTGGGATCAGCAGGCTGGCGGTATCTTGCAAAACTTCGCTTAGCACGCCCCCCGCCCCGAGGGTCAGCACATAGCCATGTGCCGGGTCCAGTACCACTCCAACCAGCAATTCACACAAACATCCGGTGATCATTTCCTCGACGAGAAAACTGCCCGTGGGCATGTCTTTGGCCGCGCTCAGCACCTGCTCAAGACTATCCAGCCCCAGCACCACAGCTCCGGCTTCGCTTTTATGTGCCAGCCCCTCGCCTTTCAGAACCAGCGGAAAATCCATCTTTTGCACGATCTGCGCCAAATCCGAAAATGAGGCGGCGCGACGCGACGAGGGCACCTTCAGCCCATAGGCTGCAAGCGCAGCTTTTGCGTCAGCCTCCGTCAGGGTTTTGCATTGACCGACTATGCGGGGCAAAAGTACCGGCTGTGGCGAGGTCGGGCGAGCTTGCCCCCACTGTGCGCCCACCCGTGCAGCACTCAGAGCTTCCGACAAGCCGCACAACGGCACGACCCCGTTATCAATCAGGCGTGCCGACACCCCTTCGGGCATGTTTTCAGGCAGCAATGCGGCAATCGCCATCGGCTTGCCGCTGGCCTTTTGTGCCGCAATGGTGGCCTCGATCACACATTCCCAACCTGCCGGATCGCACCGGTCATTGCGGGGAAAATCGGCCACCACCAAACCAAGGGCGATTTCTCCCAGCATCATCGCGCTAAAGGTCGCCGTCATCGCCTTGGTGTCGCCCCAGATATAGGTGTGATAATCCAGCGGATTGGCCAGACTGACCATCGGGCCTAGGACCTTGCGTAATGCTTTGTTCTGCGACCCGGACAGCGGCGGAAATTCAACACCGCTTGGGGTTGCCAGATCGGCCATCAAGCTGGCCTCCCCCCCCGAGCAGGACAGGGACGCGACGCGTTTGCTCGTCAATGCTCCGGCCACATGCAGCAGTTTCAGCGCTTCGATCAGCTCAGGCAGGGTAGCGACCTGAAGTATTCCCAGCCGTCGCAAAAGCGCCGCCGCTCCGGCCGAGCTGCCCGCCAGCGAAGCTGTGTGTGAAACTGTCGCGGCGCGGGCCTGAGCGGAGTTGCCCACCTTCAACGCCACCACCGGCTTGCCCAATGCGTGCGCATTTTTTGCCAATGCCTCAAGCGCGAGTATATCTCCGACACCCTCGATATGCAGGCCGAGCGCGGTTACACGATCATCCTGCAACAGGGCTGCGCCAATATCGGCCAGCCCGGTTTGTGCCTGATTGCCTGCCGTCACCACATAGGCCATTGGCAGAGCGCGGCGCTGCATGGTCAGGTTGATGGCGACATTACTGGACTGGGTGATGATTGCCACACCGCTGTTTACCTGTTGCGCCCCGTGCTGGTCAGGCCATAACAACGCCCCGTCAAGCGCATTGATGAACCCATAGCAATTGGGTCCGATCAGGGTCATTTCTCCCGCCGCTTGCAAAAGTTGTTTTTGAAGGTCGGCTCCGCTGCTGTCTTGGGCTTTGGCTTCAAGAAAGCCGCTGGCAAAACAGACCACTCCGCCCGCACCAAGGCTGGACAACGCGGCGACCGCTTTGATTGTGGCGTGGCGATTGATGCCAACAAACACCGCATCCGGCGCGTGGGGCAAATCAGAGATGTCGCGACATGCGGGCAGCCCGCCAACTTCGACGCGGGTGGGGTGGACCGGCCAGATATCTCCGGCAAAGCCAAAAGCACGAGATTGACGGATCACGTTTTCACACCATTCCCCGCCGCCGATTACAGCGATGGATTTCGGGCGCAGCAGCCTTTGCAATCTCGCGCTCATAGTGCGGCCATTATGCTTGACCAAGCGGCAAATGCCTCCGGTGTGAACCCCAACGGCAGCAAAAAGAGAAAGCCCCTCTTTCTTCTTGTGGTAAATATCCGCCCCGAAACCATGAGATCTTTCACGCTCCCAGAGGTCGCAGCAAATCGCGGCTGATGATGTGGCGCTGGATTTCCGATGTGCCGTCCCATATCCGTTCAACCCGCGCATCGCGCCAGAAACGTTCGATCGGGAAATCATCCATCAGCCCCATACCACCGAATATTTGCAAGGTTGCATCCGTCACCCGGGCCAGCATTTCGCTGGCATATAGTTTGGCACTGGCAATTTCGCGGTTGGCAGGCAACCCCTGATCTAGTCGCCAAGCCGCGGCCAATGTCAGCCAGTCGGCGGCATCAATCTCGGTGATCATATCGGCAATCTGAAAGCTCACGCCTTGGAATTTCCCAATTGGCTGACCAAATTGCTGACGTTCAGCCGCGTAATCCAGCGCAAAATCAAAACAGCGCCGCGCCCGTCCCACAGCCATCGTGGCCACGGTGATACGCGTGGCATAGAGCCATTCGTTCATAACCGCAAAGCCGCCATCCAACTCCCCCAATACTTGGGCATCCGGCAGGCGGCAGTCATCGAACTCCAAGATCATGTTTTTATATCCACGGTGACTGACCGATTTATAGCCATCGCGGACGTTAAAACCGGCTGTGCCTCGATCCACCAGAAATGCGGTGATGCGTTTCTTGGGGCCGTGCGCTGTGTCGTCCACCCCCGTAGCGACAAAGACGATAAAGAAATCGGCGTGGTTGGCGCCGGATATAAAATGTTTGGTGCCGTTGATCACCCAATCGCCGCCTTTGCGCACGGCACTGCATTTCATCCCGCGCACATCCGAGCCAGCGCCGGGTTCTGTCATCGCCAGCGCATCCATCTTTTCACCGCGCACGGCAGGCAGAAGATAGCGCTCAATCTGCGCCCCCTGACAGGCCATCAGGATGTTTTGCGGGCGGCCAAAGAAATGCGTCAACGCCATTGATCCGCGCCCAAGCTCGCGTTCCACCAGCGCGAATTCCACATGCGAAAGCCCCGCACCACCGACGTTTTCGGGAAAATTGCAGGCATAAAACCCCAGATCAATGACTTTTTGTTTGATCTGTTGTGCCACTTGGGCAGGCACTTCGCCGGTGCGCTCCACCTGCTCCTCATGCGGGTAGATTTCGTTTTCAACGAAACTGCGCACAGTAGAAACGATCATGCTTTGCTCATCTGTCAGGCCGAAATTCATCTACTTATCCTTCAGTTGATCTGGCAAAGGGATGGAGGCATGAGCGGCAACGAGTATGTCCATCCGACTAACAATTTCGGGGAGAGGATCGCAAGCACGGCGGGTTTCAAGGCTGACATGGATCAGCAATTGTTCGCCCGTGGCAATCACACCGCCATCACGGTCCAGCATTTCGTGATAAAGACGCAGCTTTTTGCCTTTGCCCTGCAACACGCGGCTGGCGACGCTAAAGTGCTGCCCTGCGCGGGTTTCTTGCAAGAAGCGAACATGGGTCTCAACGGTGAAATAGCTGTTGCCCGCTTTGATATAATCCGCATCCGCCCCAACCATCGCCATAATTACATCGGCAGCATCAGAGAACACCTGACCATAGCGGCTTTCGTTCATGTGCCCGTTATAATCCGTCCAGTCGATCGGCACGGTGCGGTTCTGGGTGACAATCGGTCCGGCTTGGCTTGTAACAGCAGGCTGGCGGGTCCGGGTTTCATGGCGGTTTAACAGCGCTCCTGCGGCGGCGTTACGAGCTTTCAGGCTGCGCAAAATACCAATAAGGTTTTCGTCACGCATCCGCTCCAGTTCACGAATGGTGTGGGCACCGGATTGGCTGTCGGACTGGCTAGCAATCATTTCGACCAGATCATCGGTCAGCTCGGGCACATCCATCAGTCTGGTCCAAGGCCATTGCAGGCAAGGTCCAAACTGGTCAATGAAATGACGCATCCCTGCCTCGCCACCGGCAATGCGATAGGTCTCAAACAACCCCATCTGCGCCCACCGCAAACCAAAGCCATAGCGGATAGCATTGTCGATTTCTTCGGTTGAGGCTATGCCGTCCTTGATCAGCCACAGCGCCTCGCGCCAGACCGCTTCCAAAAACCGATCAGCAATATGCGCGTCGATCTCCTTGCTAATCCGCAAAGGGAACATGCCAAGGCTTTCAAGAATATCCGCCGCACGATCAAGCATGTCAGGCGAGTTTTTGTCGGTGGACACAACCTCAACCAGCGGCAGCAGATAAACCGGATTGAACGGGTGGGCTACGATAATCTGTCCAGCCCGCGCGGCACTGCGCTGGATTTCGGACGGCTTGAACCCCGATGTGGATGAGCCAATGATCGCCCGGTCTGAGCAATGCTCCAGCGTGGTTTGATAAACCTCACGTTTTAGAGCCAGCCGTTCAGGCACGCTTTCCTGAATCCAGTCCGCATTCTGCACAGCATCGGCAATAGTTGAACAATATATCAGCGAGCCTTCATCGGGCAGCGCACTATCATAGAGCATCGGCAGGGCGTAACGGGCATTGTCGAGCACCGCGTCAATCTTGCGCCTAGCTTCAGGATCGGGGTCAAACACCCGCACATCCCAGCCGTTCAGCAAAAATCGCGCGGCCCAACCGCCACCAATGACACCACCACCAAGGATAGCTGCGGTTTTTTTATCCATGCTCATGGGCGTGGCATTCGTTTGCTCAGACCCAGTTTTTCACGCACTTGGGCCGGGCCGATCACCCTTGCACCCATGGCCTCGATGATTGCGCGCGCGCGAGCAACCAAGGCTTCGTTGGTGGCCAACTCGCCCTTGCCCAGCCACAGATTGTCTTCCAACCCCACCCGCACATTGCCGCCCGCCAGCACGGCCGCCGCAACATAGGCCATTTCATTGCGCCCCAGCGAAAATGCCGACCAGTTCCAGTCAGCAGGTACATTGTTTACCATTGCCATAAATGTGTTCAGATCATCCGGCGCTCCCCATGGAACCCCCATACACAATTGCACCAGCGCCGGTGAATCCAGAACACCATCGGCAACCAGTTGTTTGGCCAGCCACAGGTGACCTGTATCAAAGGCCTCGATTTCCGGCTTCACCCCAAAGTCCGTCATCATCCGGCCCATTTCAGCCAACATGCCCGGCGTATTGGTCATGACATAATCGGCTTCGGCGAAATTCATGGTGCCACAGTCCAGCGTGCAAATTTCCGGGCGGCATTCGTCAATATGGGCCACGCGCTCAGCCGCGCCAACCATATCAGTGCCGTCAACCAACGGCAGCGGAGCTTTTGGTCCGCCAAAAACAAGGTCTCCGCCCATGCCTGCGGTCAGATTAAGCACCACATCCACGTCCGATGCACGGATCAGATCGGTGACTTCGCGATATAGCGCCGGATCGCGGCTGGGAGCACCCGTTTCGGGATCACGAACGTGGCAATGCACCACCGCCGCCCCCGCGCACGCCGCCGCAATGGCGCTATCGGCGATCTGTTGCGGGGAACGAGGTACATGCGGGCTACGGTCCTGTGTGCCGCCCGATCCCCATGGTCGAGTACTACCTCGACCTGCTCGCCTCCCTCGGGGTCGAGGTCGCAGGGATCCCCCGCCGCCCCGTGCTCTCCAAGACGCCTCAGGCCCAGGCCTGGGCGGAGGAGTTCCTGACCCGCCAAGGAATCCAGCGCCGCCGCCTGTGGGCGATCAACCTCGGCGGCTCCTGGGAGACCAAGCAGTGGATCCCCGCCCACGCCGGGCGCCTCGTTCGGCTCCTCGAAGCCGAAGGCATACAGCCCCTCCTCCTCCGCGGACCCGACGAAGGCGCGCTGGCTGAGGCGGTCTGCCGAGCGGCTGGGAAGCGGGTCCCCGGCGCGGACGAGGTCGTCGGGCTTCGGGAGCTGTGCGCGCT
>CAYPUW010000112.1:0-6954 GCA_964413925.1 uncultured Rhodobacter sp.
GCCAATAATGATAAAATCCGCGTTAGTCATGCGTTCCGTCGCCCCGATCCTGTTCTTGCGCCAACTTCAAATCCAGATAATCCCACACCAAACCCATCGACTGGAACCGATCTAGCGGGTTCTCCCCCAGCGCTTGGCGCACATAAAGCCCGTCGATCAGCGCCGCCACTCCGGCCGCAATCAGATGCGCATTGGCCTCGTTGGTCAGTCGTTTCAGGCTGAACACCAGATTGCTGTGCAACCGCCCCGTATAGACCCGCAACAAACGCCGCGCGCCCGCCACATTTTGCGCCTGCACATAAAAAGACAGCCAGGACGAGATCACTTCCGGCGCGAATTCCTCCTCGTCAAAACTGGCGGCAATGACCGCGTTCAACCGATCCCGAGGGGTCTTGGCCTCACGCAGTTCAGCCCGTGCGCGCGCACCAAAACCGCCGAGAATATGGCGCATCGCTGCCAGAAAAATCTGCTCCTTGCTGCCAAAATAATGATGCGCCAACGCGCTGGAGACCCCGGCGCGGCGCGCAATCGAACCGACAGTCACATTAAGCGACCCAGCGATACCGATCTCGGTGATCGTTGCCTTGACCAACGCACGCCGTCGTATTGGCTCCATTCCTATCTTTGGCACGAGTCCCTCTATTCTTTTCTTGCTTTTCCTTTCTGGATCATTTTTAATTGACTAGTCAATCAATAAAAGCTGGCACTAAAAACCGCAACCAAAAACCAACACAATCGGGAGACCCTCCACATGAACAACCTGAAACTTACGGTCGCGACCGCGGCCATCACCGCCGTGCTGTCAACGGCTGCCTTTGCGGGCTGCGAGAAGGTCACATTCTCTGACGTAGGCTGGACCGACATCACCGCGACCACCGCAGTTACCAACACGGTCCTGACCGCGCTTGGCTATGATGTGAAAGTTAAAGTTCTTGCCGTTCCAGTGACTTACGCGTCGATGGCCAAGGGCAAGGTCGATATTTTCCTTGGTAACTGGATGCCAACAATGGAGGGCGATATTGGTCCCTACCGCGATGCTGGCACCGTTGATACCGTGCGCGCAAACCTTGATGGGGCCAAGTATACACTGGCGGTGAACAAGGCCGGTGCCGATCTTGGCATCAAGGATTTCTCCGACATCGCCGCCAATAAGGCCGCCCTTGACGGCAAGGTCTACGGCATTGAGCCGGGCAATGACGGCAATCGCCTGATCCTTGATATGATCAGCTCCGACGCCTTCGGCCTTAAGGGGTTCAAGGTGGTCGAAAGCTCCGAACAAGGCATGTTGGCGCAGGTCGCGCGCAACACCAAAAAGGACAAACCAATCGTATTTTTGGGCTGGGAACCGCACCCCATGAACTCTAATTTCGACATGTCCTACCTCACTGGCGGCGACAAATATTTCGGTCCCAACCTTGGCGGCGCAACCGTTTACACCAACACCCGCGCTGGCTATTCGGCAGAATGCCCCAATGTCGGGGCGCTGCTTGCTAACCTCAAGTTCAGCCTCGCGATGGAGAACGAGATCATGGGCGCGATCCTTGACGATGGCACCGAGCCGAACAAGGCCGCGGCTGCGTGGCTCAAAGCCAATCCCGACACGCTGACCGGCTGGCTCAAAGGGGTTAAAACCCTTGATGGCGGCAATGGCCTTGCTGCGGTGAAAACCTCGCTCGGCCTCTAAGGTCTGCATGATTTCAAAGGCCCCGCGTCACTAATGCGGGGCCTTTGTTTTTCCGTGAAAGGGGGAGCTGATGGACTGGATAACAAGCACCAAAATTCCGGTTGGCAAGACCGCCAAGCTCGGTTTTGACTGGCTTCAGAACCACGCCGAGTGGTTTTTTGACACGCTATCCATAGCGCTCGAACGCCTGATCAACGCCATTCTCTGGGTGCTGCAAACCCCCAACCCGTTCGTGATCATCGCCGCTTTCGTCATCCTCACATGGGTTTTGCAACGCTCATGGAAAACCTGCCTGCTGGTGTTTCTCGGCTTTTTATTCATCCTAAATCAAGGCTATTGGGAGGAAACTACCCAAAGCTTAACGCTGGTTTTATCCGCCTGCGTGGTCTGCATGGCGGTCGGGGTTCCCATCGGCATCGCTATGGCCCACCGCCCGCGGCTTTACGCCTATACCCGTCCGGTGCTTGATCTGATGCAAACCCTGCCAACCTTCGTCTACCTCATTCCAGCCATCGTATTTTTCGGCATCGGCTTAGTGCCGGGCTTGATGGCCACAGTGATTTTCGTCCTCCCCGCACCGATCCGCCTGACCCATCTCGGGGTTTCCTCAACCCCGACCGCGCTGCTTGAGGCTGCCGAGGCATTTGGCGCAACGCCGCGTCAAAAACTCTGGAAAGTAGAGCTGCCCTACGCCTTGCCGCAAATCATGACCGGTCTCAACCAAACCATCATGCTTTCGCTCTCGATGGTGGTGATCGCCGCCCTTGTCGGGGCCGATGGTCTCGGCGTGCCGGTGGTACGCGCGCTCAATTCCGTCAACACCGCCCTTGGATTTGAGAGCGGCTTTATCATCGTCGTGGTGGCGATTATTCTTGATCGAATGCTGCGCCTCAAAGGGGATAAAGAATGAGCGCGGCGGTCGAATTTGACGCCGTCAGCATCGTTTTCGGCGACGCTCCAAAGGTGGCCCTGCCCCTGATGGACAAGGGTCAAACCCGCGAAGAGATCCAGTCGGCGACAGGTCAAGTCCTCGGTGTACATGACTGCTCCTTGACGGTTGAAACCGGCGAAATCCTTGTTTTAATGGGGCTTTCCGGCTCGGGCAAATCAACTTTGCTGCGGGCGGTCAACGGTCTTAATCCGGTTGCGCGCGGCAATGTCCGCGTCAGCGACGGCACATCAATGATCGACGTTTCCCACGCATCCAAGGCGCAGTTGCGCGAATTACGCCTCAGCCGCGTCTCGATGGTGTTTCAACAATTTGGCCTGCTGCCGTGGCGAAATGTGCGCGACAATGTAGGTCTCGGCCTTGAGCTTGCCCGTCAAAACCCCGCGACCCGCCGCGCCCAAGTTGACCGCCAACTGGCGCTGGTCGGCCTAAGTGAGTGGGCCGAACGCAAGGTGGGCGAGCTGTCGGGCGGCATGCAACAGCGCGTCGGACTGGCGCGCGCTTTTGCCACCGAGGCCCCGATCCTGTTGATGGACGAGCCGTTCTCCGCCCTTGACCCGCTCATCCGCACCCGCCTGCAAGACGAATTACTTGACCTGCAAACCCAGCTTAAACGCACGATAATTTTTGTCAGCCACGACCTTGACGAGGCCTTCAAACTCGGTGATCGCATCGCCATAATGGAGGGCGGACGCATCGTCCAATGCGGCACCCCACGCGACATCTTCACCAATCCCGCCAATGAATATGTCGCCGATTTCGTCGCCCATATGAACCCGCTCGGCGTGCTCTGCGCGCGCGATGTGATGCTTAAAATCGCCACAAAACCCGAAAAATCCATCGACGCCGACGACTGGATTCAAGCCGCCATGACCGAGTTCGAGCACGGTGCCTCAAGCGTCGGCGTCACCGAAAACGGCCAACTGATTGGCGAGATCACCCCCGCGTCACTTTTGGCCCGCCTCAACGACCGCAATCGCTGATGCGGCCCTAAAGCTGCGCCATCACCTCGTCGGAAATGTCAAAATTCGCCGTGACATGCTGCACGTCGTCGTCATCCTCCAAGGCCGCGATCAGCTTCATCAGCTTCTCGGCCCCGTTCAGATCAAGCGGCGTGGTAATATTGGGCTTCCAGATCAGCTTTGATGTATCGCTTTCGCCAAGTGCTGCCTCCAGCGCGCCGGACACCTCGTGCAAATCGCCGCTGTCGCAGTAAATCTCGTGGCCGTCATCCGAGCTTTCCACATCCTCGGCCCCGGCCTCAATCGCCGCCTCAAAAATCCTGTCCGCATCCCCGGCACTCAGCGGATAGGCGACAAAACCCTTGCGATCAAACATGAACGAAACCGCGCCGGTTTCTGCCAGATTGCCGCCGGATTTGGTGAAAATCGAGCGCACAGAACTGGCCGTGCGGTTGCGATTATCGGTCATCGCCTCGACGATCACCGCCACACCTTCAGGCCCATAACCCTCATAGCGCACCTCGTCGTAATTCTCCGCATCCCCGCCAACGGCCTTGTTGATCGCGCGATCAATCACATCCTTGGGCACAGAGACCGACTTGGCCTCTTTCACCGCCAAACGCAGGCGCGGGTTCTTTTCAGGGTCCGGCTCGCCCATCTTGGCGGCAACGGTGATTTCCTTGGCCAATTTGGAGAATAATTTCGAGCGCACAGCATCTTGGCGCCCCTTGCGATGCTGGATATTTGCCCATTTTGAATGGCCTGCCATGGTGAACTCCGTCCTGATATCCCTGTTTTGCAGCCTCTATAATGCAGGCCCCATGCGGGGTTCAAGGCCAGAGGCGCGTTGCATCGGGCGCAAAAATCGGCTTGGCTGAGCAAAACCCAGCTTTGAGGCCCCCATGACCAGCCCCCAAATCATCCTATTCGCGATTTTCGCCGGGGTTTTCGCACTCCTCCTCTGGGGCCGCTGGCGTTATGATTTGATCGCATTTGGCGCACTTCTGACCGGCGTTCTCACCGGCGTCGTTCCCACAAAAGCGGCATTTTCGGGTTTTGGCCATCCGGCAACGCTGGTGGTGGCGCTGGTCTTGATCATCTCGGCTGGTTTGGTCAATTCCGGCGCGGTCGGCCTCATCACCCGCTCGCTGATCGACAGCGGCCGCGCCCTTGGCAAACACATCGCCATCATGGGCGCGGTTGGCGCGGTCCTATCAGCCTTCATGAACAATGTCGCCGCCCTCGCCTTGCTCATGCCGGTCGATCTGCAAACCTCGCGCAAGGCCAAGCGCGACCCCGGTCTCAGCCTGATGCCCCTGTCATTCGCCACCATTCTCGGCGGCATGGTCACCATGATCGGCACGCCCCCCAACATCATCATCGCCAGCATTCGCGCCGACGCTTTTGGCGCGCCATTTGGCATGTTTGATTTCGCCCCCGTCGGGCTGATCGCCGCCACCGCCGGGCTGTTATTCGTGGCCACAATCGGCTGGCGGCTGATCCCGAGGCAGCAAGGCGAGACCCAATCGGGCAGCCTGCTGGAGTTGGCCGCCTATGTGGCCGAACTGACCATTCCCGAGGGCAGCAAACATATCGGCCTCAAGCTCAAACATCTCCACGACGAGGCGGAAAAGGCTGATGTGGCAATCCTCGGGTTGATCCGCGACGGCCAGCGCCTTTACGGCACCTCGCGCAACCGAAATCTGCGCGCCGGTGACACACTGGTCCTAGAGGCCACACCCGAAGCGCTCGATGAATTGCGCACCATTCTCAAACTCGATTTCGCCCCAAGCGAGCGTCAAGACAACCTCCAAGCCTCCGCCGATGGCCTGAGCCTGACCGAAGTTGTGGTCACCGAAGGCGCGCGCATCACCGGCAAAACCGCCATCGCCATCGGCCTTAACTGGCGCAAAAACACCATCCTGATGGGCATCTCGCGCCAAGGCCGACGCATCAGCAAACAAGTGCGCAACACGCCTATCCGCGCGGGCGACATCCTGCTTTTGCTGACCCCGACCGAAACCCAATCGGAGATCACCGACTGGCTTGGCTGCCTGCCCTTGGCCGAGCGCGGCCTCACCGTCACCCAAAACGAGAAAACATGGCTGGCCATCGGCCTTTTCGCCGCCGCCGTTGCCGCCGCCAGCTTTGGTCTGGTCTATCTGCCAGTCGCGCTTGGCGTGGTCGTGGCCCTTTATGCCCTGACTAAAATCACCCCGCTGGCCGAGGTCTATACCTATGTGGAATGGCCGGTGGTGGTGCTGCTTGGCTCGATGATCCCGCTCGGCCAGGCGCTTGACAGCTCCGGCGGCACCACGCTGATCGCAAACGCACTGATCTCCCTCACCCAAGGCCTGCCACCTTGGGCAATCCTGACCGTCTTGATGGTGGTGACCATGACCCTCAGCGATGTACTTAACAACACCGCAACCACCATCGTCGCCGCCCCGGTCGGCATCGCCATGGCCAAAAGCCTCGCCGTCAGCGCCGACCCGTTCCTGATGGTGGTCGCCGTGGCCGCAAGCTGCGCGTTCCTCACCCCGATTGGCCATAAAAACAACACACTGATCCTCGGTCCCGGCGGCTATAACTTCGGCGATTACTGGCGCATGGGCCTGCCGCTGGAGATCCTGATCATCGCCGTCAGCATCCCCGCCATACTAGTGTTCTGGCCGCTCTGACCCCTCTTCATTATTCTGGCGGTCCCTAATTCGAAATTCGAGCGCGCTTGGGGCGAACTTGCCTCCCGCTGCGGACGCTGGTCTCACTGACAGCGAGCCGCCTCTGGACGGTCTGGAACATGGGACCGTACGAAAACCCGTGGAGGTCGTGTATCGACGCGTTTCAACAGGCCAGTCCGCATTTTTCAAAAGCGGCGACCGCCGCAGGGACGCGGTGCAGGTTTTTGAACACCTCGATAATCAAGCGCGGCTGCTTGTCCATCGCGCCAATCGCGTCAAAAACCGAGGTCCAGTTGACGTTACCCTCACCGGGAATCCAGTGGCGATCCGCATAACCGTCGGCGTCTTGCAAATGCACATGCGCCAGCAAATCCCCGGCATCTTTCAAGAAATAATCCACCGGCGGCGCCCCGTTGCTGCCCTGCACCAAAAGCGCGTGGCCGGTGTCTACCGACAGTTTCAGGCATGGGCTGGCGATGGCCTCGACAAGCATCCGGCGGTCGGATGGTTCCACATCGTTGATGTTTTCCAAAACCAGCGCACAGCCAATCTCTTCGGCACGCTTGACCACCGGGGTCAAAATTTCGATGGCGTCTTTGAACATCTGCGGACGAATCCATTCAAAATTCCATGAATTCTGGGTATGCCATTGGGTGAACGGGCTGTGGATGACCAGAT
>CAYPUW010000113.1:0-6879 GCA_964413925.1 uncultured Rhodobacter sp.
GCTATCGCGGCGATTTTTATAAACAGTTTCATCGGGTCTCCGATTTTTGTGGTCCGAGGTTCATCTCTTTGGTCTTTAGCGAGGTTCTGCCCCGGAGTCAGGTCAAAATTGCGCCAACACTCAAGATTTGGCGTGATCGTGCCGGTTCGGTTTGGCAGGCTGTCCAGATGCACCGCCCAGATGCACCGCCCGGCCCTGCGGCCCGAAGTTATGCGCGAACGTGTGGCAATGCCGCCAAGTAAAATCCGGGCAAAAAAAGAGGCACCCTCTGGCACCCCTTTTCTTCCGCATTCACGGTTCTCCCTGTCGGACCGGCCGACTTATTCAGTGGCGTGATATTAGGCCGCAGGGGGTATTGGGTCAACAGCGTATTGATCAACAATTCGACGTTGGATCTTATTTTGGTGCGTCATTGGAAACAATCAATCGGAACGCATTCCTCAAACAGTGACCGCACGTTATGTGCGCGGCCTGTCAACAGGGAGGAAGTATTCGCACACCCAAAGAACAGCCGGGCGCGCATAAGGCCAGCATGACAGACAAGCCTTAACAAAGCGTGTGGATTGCCACCCCATCACAAAGGGCGGATTTTTAGCCGCGTCACCCGGTTTTCCGACCGTTCCAGTACCTCAAAGCGAAAGCCGTAAAAGCTGAAGACCTGGCCTTTGGTCGGGATGCTTTGGCTTTCATGGATCACCAAGCCAGCCACGGTATTTGCGTGCTCGTCGGGCAGGGACCAGTCCGTCTGGCGGTTCAGATCGCGGATGGTCATCGCGCCATCAACAAGGCAATGGCCATCTTCGCTCAGGCGCAGCGGGGTCTCAAGCTCGGTATCATGTTCGTCGGTAATCTCGCCAACGATCTCTTCCAAGATATCCTCAAGCGTAATCAGCCCCTGCAGCGCACCATATTCGTCAACCACCAGCGCGAAATGGGCGCGGCGGCGCAAAAACTGTCGCATCTGCTCGTCAAGCGAGGTGGTTTCCGGCACGAAATACGGCTCAATCGCCACATCTTTGACGCGAAAATCTTCGATGCCCGCGCTGCCGGTAAGGTTATGCACCGCCCGCAGCAGGTCTTTGGCGTGAACCACGCCGACAATGTTTTCCGGGTGATCCTGAAATATCGGTAGCCGGGTAAAGCTCGAGCGTAAGCATTGCGCGAGAATCTCTTCGGGCGGGTCGTTCACGTCGATCATCTCGATCTCGGAGCGGTGCAACATGATCTCCTCGACTTCGCGATCCTTCAGATCAAGCGCGCCCAGCAGCCGGTCGCGGTCATCTTTTTGCATCGAACCTTCAGAGTGACCAAGCGCGATGGTGCCGGCAATCTCGTCATGGGTGGCCAGAACCGAGCTTGCAGTATCGATCTTCACCCCAAAAGCGCGTAGCGTCAGACGAACATACCAGCGAATCGCTGTGACGACTGGCGTCAAAACCAGTACCAGCACGGCGATCAGGGGTGCTACCCGCCGTGCCGCCGCTTCGGGATTGGTGATGGCATAGGTTTTGGGCAGAACTTCGGCATAGACCAGCACCAAAAGCGTCATAAACACCGTCGCCAGCGCCACGCCTTGATCTCCAAACGCGCGGGTGAACATGCTGGTCGCAAGGGCGGCGGCCAAAATGTTGACAAGATTATTGCCCAACAGTATCGCCCCGATCAGCCGTTCATTATCCTCGGTCACCTTCAAAGCGCCGATAGCGCCGCTTGACCCTTTATCGGCCAGCGCCCGCAATTTGCCCCGACTGGCGGCAGTCAGGGCGGTTTCTGATCCTGAAAAGAATGCCGACAGAACAAGCAAACCAAAAATAGCGACCAGACCCGGCCAATACTCACTGACAAAGGTTACAATCGCGTTAACAGGGCTTTCCATGGCCGCAAGTGTCCTTAAATTGCCTATATATACCGTTCTTATGGGGCCAAACCCCGTTTGCCGCAAGGGAGAGAGCCATGCCGAAAATTAGTGACCTTGGCGATCTGAGCGGCGAAGTTCTGCTATTTGGCGGGCCCTATTCCAACCTTCAGGCGCTCGGCGCGATGATGGCGCTGGCTGACGCGCGCGACATTGACGCACATCGCCGCATCTGCACGGGCGATATCGTCGCCTATTGCGGCGACCCCGTGGCCTGCGTTGCCAAAATGCGCCAGATCGCCAGCCCGGTAGCGCGCGGAAATTGCGAGGTGCAACTGGCGGATGGCGCGCTTGATTGCGGATGCGGGTTTGATGCGGGAACCTTGTGCTCAACCCTCTCTGAAGGGTGGTTTTCCTATGCGCGCGCCCAAATCTGTGAAACTGATCGTCGCTGGATGGCGACCTTGCCCGATTGGTTAATGTTTCGCCATTACGGCAAGCGCTATGTGGTTGTTCACGGCGCGGCTTCGGACCTGAGCCGCTATCTATGGTCGGTTAGCGATGAACAAGAATTTTCCAATGAAATCAATATAATTCAACGTGAAATTGGCCTTATCGACGGGGTGATTTGCGGCCATTCCGGCCTCGCGTTTTCGCGCGAGATAAATGGGGTCAAATGGATTAACGCCGGAGCTATCGGGATGCCGCCCCATGACGGCTCCCAGCAAACATGTTTCGTCATTTTGGGACCAAACGGGGTGAAATTCGAGCGCCTAAGTTATGACGTGAACGGCGCGGTCAAAGCCATGAAAAACGCCGGGTTAAATCAGGGCTACGAGCAAAGTTTGCACACAGGATATTGGCCCAGCGAGGACGTCCTGCCAGCAACCTTGCGTTATTCTTTGGCGAGTGGATGAAGCGTTAAAACCAGCGATTTTAACTTTTCGTCAAGAACATGGGTGTATATTTCGGTGGTGGTAATATTGGCGTGGCCAAGCAGAGTCTGGATCACCCGCAGATCGGCTCCGTGGGCTAACAGATGCGAGGCGAATGCGTGCCTCAATACATGCGGCGTAACGTTTTCAGGCGGCAGCGCGGCCTCATAGGCCAGCCGTTTGATCAGGGTATAGAACCAAATCCGGGTCATGTGGCCTTGGCGAGACGGGCTTGGAAACAGGAATTTGGACACGGGATTGCCTAATTTTCGGTCGATTTCCGCATTTTTGTCCCATATTGTCAGCCAGTCGGTCAGGGCGGCGCGGGCTGGCGGTGATAACGGGACCAGTCGTTCTTTTCCGCCCTTGCCGGCCACCAAAAGCATGTCCGGGTTGCCACGGGCTGCGTTAATTGGCAGGGAAACCAGCTCGGTCACGCGCATGCCTGTTGCATATAAGAGCTGCATCAGACAGCCATTACGCGTCTGCTCGACGGGGCTATTTCCGAACTTTGCTGCCTCCTGCAATAGTCGATTAACTTCTTGTTCTGACAAGGTTTTTGGTAGTAACTTGGCTTTCGCCGGTCCTTTGATCTGGGCCGCAGGATTGTTGGTGCGCCACCCTTCCTCATAGGCAAAGCGATAAAGCTGGCGGATTGCCGACAGGCGGCGCGCGCGGGTTGCACGGGCTAGTCCGGCTTGGTCTTGCGAAACCAGATAGGCTTGTATATCCGCTTTATCCGCCGTTGCGAGGGTTAAGTTTCGCGAGGTCACAAAGGCCTGAAAGTCGCGTAAATCCCGTGCATAGGCCAAAATCGTGTTGTCTGCGGCTGCCAACTCCGCCTGACACGCCTCCAGAAAAACCTCGATCCAGTTGCTCATCAACCGAGCCTCTCCAAGAGCAGCAACTGAATGGCAATTCGGCGCGCTTCTTGCTCAAGGCCCACCGCTCGAAACGTAGATAAGGCCGCGCGGATGTCGCCGGGATCGGCAAAACTTTCGTCTTTTAACAACAGCATAGCGCGCAAAATTGCCTCGCCCAGCCGTTTTTGGGTCAATAAATCGCGCAAACTGCCCTCGGGCATCGGTTTCTCAAACGCATCGGCAATGGCCTGACCCAACGTGCCGGGGGGCGTTAAACCCGCAACGTTGCCAAGCGCCAGACCTTTCAAAAACGCCTGCCGGTCGCTGGTCGGCACAAGCGCTCGGGCGTTGCTTTCATAACCATCCGACAACAGGGCGACCTTGAACGCAGTTTTCGCGGCGGTATCGGAAAACACCCGCCCCACCAGCCGATCCCCGTAATACCGGGAAAACGGCACCTCCAATGCCACCTCGCGCATGGCGCCATAGGCAGCAGGAAGTGTCGCGTTAATTCCGGCGGCATCTCCAGATAACAAAGCAACATCAAAAGCTTGAATGGCGCGCACCCGGCTCCAGATACCACCCGAGGCCGCTGGCTTCCGCTCGGTATAAAACTCGATCAGACGGCGTGCCGGGATCGCTTGCGAGCGCACCAAACGCTCCGCTGCGCGCATTTGGTTGCGCCATGCGATGCCGGACCTGAGGTCAACAATCGCAAATGCCAGCGGCAACGCTCCTGCCGGGCGCGGTTGTGAAATCGCCTCGCGCATGGTGAATTCAAGCGGCGTAAGCGGGGTTGGCGGCGGTAAATCAGGCTGGCCTTCGAACATTTGCGGGTCAAGAAAACGCGTGATCAGGTCGGCCTTGGATTTCTTGATAAATCCCAGCGTTTCGCCGGTCGCCAATGTCAAAGCCGCAGCGTCCCAGTCGCCACCCCGCGCCAGACAAAACACCCGTGCCTCTAACGTTGGAGCAAACCCGGGCGCGGCGCGCATAGCAGAGCAGGCATGTTCCTGATGTCCGGTCAAAAGGCTGATGTCAAACCAGCGGCGAAAAATCTCTGGCTCGTTGGGTCCGGCGCGTTCAAGCAAAGCCTGCGCTTGATTGAGAGCGCCAAGATCAAGCAGTTTATCTGTGCGCGCCAACAGTAAATCAGAACCGCTCAATGCCCCGCCTGGAGCATTAACTTCAGCCAGTAATATCGTGTAAAGCAACGATAAAACCTCGGGCAAGCTGTCTGTTCTCTGGCGCGATATCAGGTCGGTTATGGTCTCTGTATTGGAGCCTCCCCAAAAGTCCTGCGGCAATCCTGTAACCGCCGAGGGCAGTAGGCCGACCGTGTCTTTTCGTATGCCGGCAAGCGGGGTTACGGTTATTTCCGGCGATTGTATCGGGCCTGAAACATCTGGAACCGCAGGCGCGACGGGCTTTTCCCGCACGGATTTTGACAGCCAGTCAATGGCCGAGAGTGGCTGCTGCGCCACTGCCGGGGCTGCCAATACCCCCAAAACCAATGGTAAATGTCTAATCCACTTCAATCGTCACCTGTCTGGTTGTTTGGGTTGCAGGTTGCGACAAATCGCCGAGATAGGCGTAGCCCGCCACACCCAAAAACGCGAAAATCGCCAGAATGAACAGCCACTTGAATATTCGGAGCATGCCCGCAATCGCCTCTATCTATGCCGTCGCTCCGGGGTGGAGGCGGCTGTTTGCTTTTCTTACGCCCACTATATATTGCTTTGGCGATGATTTCACGTCATTCAGACAAGAAATCCTACTTTTGTGAGAGGCTCTCGGCGGAATGTCGCGCTATGAATTGACGAAAACCGTGGTCATGATCGGTATGATGGGGGCAGGCAAGACTGCCGTCGGCACGGCGCTCGCCGCGCTGATTGATGTACCGTTCATCGATTCCGATGCTCAGATTGTTGCGGCCGCGAATCAAACTATTCCCGAGATTTTCGACGAGTTTGGCGAGGCGTTTTTCCGCGAAAAAGAGAGCCTTGTTCTCAAGCGATTGCTTGACGGTGTGCCCTCGGTTCTGTCGACCGGAGGCGGCGCTTATTTGCAAAGAACCAACCGCGAGATGATTGCCTCGCGCGGTCTCGCAGTCTGGCTGAAAGTTGAGCGTGACCTGCTTTGGGCGCGGGTTCGCCACAAGGACACGCGCCCGCTTTTGCAAGTCCCCGACCCCAAGGTGCGCCTGTTTGAACTGTTACGCGCGCGTGAGCCTTATTATCGTCAGGTCGGGCTTGTGGTTGACGCCGATCCCAATTACTCGGTTCAGGATATGGCCGATAAGGTATTGAAGCAACTGATAAAACACCCCATGGGTATACTGAGAAAGATCGCATAAGATGACCATAGACACCCTTCATCTTGACCTTGGTGACCGCTCTTATGACATCCGCATCGGGCTTGGATTGATTGACAATGCTGCGCGTGAAATCAGCGATTTGCTGGTGCGCCCGAAGGTTGTGATCATCACCGACGAGACCGTGGCCGCCCTGCATCTTGATCGCCTGACCGCCGCGTTCACGCGCGATAATATTGGCGTTTCTAGCCTGTCCCTACCTGCGGGCGAGGCGACCAAGAACTGGCGCGCGCTTGAGCAGACGGTTGAATGGATGCTGGCCGAAAAGGTCGAGCGCGATGATCTGGTGATCGCGTTTGGCGGTGGTGTTATCGGTGATCTGACTGGATTTTCCGCCGCGATCTTGCGCCGTGGTGTGCGGTTCGTGCAAATCCCTACCACGTTGCTCGCGCAGGTCGACAGCTCGGTCGGCGGCAAGACCGGCATCAACTCGCCCATGGGTAAAAACCTGATCGGCGCGTTTTACCAACCGGCGCGGGTTTTGGCCGATATTGGAGTGCTCGACACGCTGTCGCCGCGCGATTTTATCGCCGGTTATGGCGAGGTGGTCAAATATGGCTTGCTTGGCAGTGCGGCGTTTTTTGAGTGGCTCGAAACCAACGGTCCGGCGCTGGCGGCAGGTGACATCGACAAGCGCACATATGCGGTGCGTCGCTGTTGCGAGATGAAGGCCGAGATCGTGGCGCGGGACGAAAAAGAGCATGGAGATCGCGCGCTTTTGAACCTTGGCCACACGTTTGGACATGCGCTTGAGGCCGCGACCGGCTATGGCGCGCGGCTGTTGCACGGCGAGGGCGTGGCCATCGGCTCGGTGCTGGCGTTTGATCTGTCGCAGGCGCTTGGTCTTTGTTC
>CAYPUW010000114.1:0-6855 GCA_964413925.1 uncultured Rhodobacter sp.
CATCACCGTCTGGCTGCAATTCATCATGTTGCTGCTTCAGGTCGTCCTGACCCCGGTGCTTATTTTATCCGCGCCGCTGGCGCAGGCTTTAACCATGATGGCGAATATATTTGCAGTGTGGATATTCGTTAATTTCGTCGCCGAGCTGCATGGGTTTACGTCGTTGCTCAAAGTTTTCGCCGGCATGATTGCCACCGCGTTCGCAACCTCGTTTCTCGTCATATTTCTACTGGCGATGATTGGAATGAGTGCAATGGGGGCATGAACATGTTTGACGTCGAAAAAATCCGCGCGGATTTTCCTATTCTTGCGCGAACTGTTCATGGCAAGCCGTTGGTTTATCTGGATAATGGTGCATCGGCGCAAAAGCCGCGTGCGGTGATTGACGCCGTGACGCGCGGCTACGCCGAGGAATATGCCAACGTGCATCGTGGCCTGCATTTTCTGTCAAATCTGGCGACCGACAAATACGAGGCGGTGCGCGGCGTCATCAAACGCTTTCTCAATGCCGCTCATGAGGATGAGATTCTGTTCAACTCTGGCACCACCGAGGGCATCAATATGGTGTCTTACGCGTGGGCCGCGCCGAGGCTCAAGGCTGGTGACGAGATCATCCTCAGCGTCATGGAACACCACGCCAATATCGTGCCATGGCATTTTCTGCGCGAGCGCCAAGGTGTGGTTCTGAAATGGGTCGAGACCGATGTGAACGGCGATCTTGATCCCGAGGCGGTCCTTGCCGCCATCACCCCCCAAACCCGGCTGATCGCGGTGACCCACATGTCCAACGTGTTGGGAACCGTGGTTGACGTAAAGGCGATTTGCGCAGGCGCTCATGCGCAGGGCATTCCGGTGCTGGTCGATGGCAGTCAATCGAGCGTGCATATGCCGATTGATGTGCAAGATATCGGCTGTGATTTCTTCGCCATCACCGGCCATAAACTTTACGGCCCATCAGCGTCTGGTGCGATCTATATTCGTCGCGAGCGTTTGGCCGAGATGCGTCCCTTCATGGGCGGCGGGGATATGATCCGCGATGTCAGCCGCGAAATGGTCACCTATAATGATCCGCCGCATAAGTTTGAGGCAGGCACGCCGGGGATCGTGCAAATGATTGGTCTCGGGGTGGCGCTTGAGTATATGATGGAGCTTGGTCTTGATAAGATTGCGGCGCATGAGCATGGTTTGCGTGACTATGCCCAATCCCGACTTTCAGGTCTTAACTGGTTGAATATACAGGGAAATTCTAAAACCAAAGGCGCAATATTCTCGTTTACGCTTAATGGAGGGGCGCATCCCCATGACATCTCCACCGTGGTTGACCAGCGCGGCATTGCCGTGCGCGCAGGGCATCATTGCGCGCAACCTTTGATGCAGCATCTCGGCGTTACCGCCACCTGTCGCGCCTCGTTTGGCCTTTATAATACCAAGGCCGAGGTTGATGCGCTGGTCGACGCGCTTGAACTTTGTCACGACTTGTTTGGTTGAAGCGCGCGCTCGCGCACCAAATTATCTCGCCATTAGAGTTGGTTACGCGGATAAACCCGCGCCTTCAGAGGGGACACAAATGTCACGATCGATCTACTAGAGGGGCCTGCCTCAAGACCAGACCCCTTAGCTGACGAGAACGTTCAAGCCCCGCTCGACCGCCGGGCGGGCTAGACAACGGTCGAGATAAGCCGGGACATTTTCCAGATCATTCCAGTCAAGAACATCCATAAACTCTTGAGATAATTTGATAATTCTCAGCCACGGCGCGACAGCAATATCGGCAATCGAGAACTCGTCCACGAGGTATTCGCGGCCTTCAAGATGCTGGTCCAGCACGCTGAGCAGACGTTCTGCCTCCTCGATAAAACGCTGACGCGGGCGCATGTCATCAATGTCTTTGCCCGCACCGCGCATAAAATGATCAAGTTGGCCGAACATGGGACCGATGCCGCCGATTTGGAACATCACCCATTGGATCGTGGTATATTGAGCCGCCGGGTCGGCTGAGAGCAGCTTGCCGGATTTCTCGGCTAGATAAATCAGAATTGCGCCGCTTTCAAACAGCCCCAGCGGCGCCCCGTTTGGCCCATTCGGGTCGATGATCGCGGGGATTTTGTTGTTGGGGTTGAGGGACAAAAACTCGGGCGAGTGCTGCTCTTGGGCCGAAAAATCGACCAGATGCGGCTCGTAATCTAGACCCATCTCCTCAAGCGCGATCGAGATTTTCAGGCCGTTGGGGGTTGCGCGGGAATAAAGTTGGATGATCTCGGGATTGGCCGGAGGCCAGCGTTTGGTGATGGCGAAATTGGCGGGGAATGTGGCTGGGAAAGTCATGACGTGTCCTTAATAAAACTGTCTTAGGCTGCACTTAGGAGGTTTAGAGACCAAAAACAGGGGGGAGCCGCAAAAAATTCGCGGGGTGGGTTTGGCCGGTCCATGCCCTGTGAATACATGTTGCTGCGCGCGAATTTCTGGCGCGCTTATGCGTCGGCTGCCGTGATCGGTTAACGCTTAGAATTGGAGCTGCCCCACGGCAGATCCAACCTTGGCGACCGCGAGAGATATCCGCAGATCGTCGCGATCCATTACGGGGCTGGCTATGCAATTACGCATAACGACTCTGCAACGGCCCGTCTATGCGCACGGCATTTTATTTGTCACCTTGTCCTTGCCAGTCAACAAACGGACCCAAGAGCTGGCTCGGTAACCTTTGTTAACGTCACTGAGTTATCGCCCCCAGCCACGCTTGCGGTCGGGGCGAACCCACATATCTAAAGGAGAGATAAGATGCGAAATATCATTATTGGTCTGGCGCTGAGCGCAGGTCTGGTTTCATCGGCAGGTGCCAGCGTGCTTGATGATGCGGTTGCCAAAGTCAAAGCAGAGACCGCTCGGTATCAGGACGTTAACAACGCCCTTGCCGACGGATATTTTCCCGATCCGGTCGGGGGCTGTGTTTCTGCCGCCGGTATTGGCCTACCAGCCGAGCTTGGCGCGATGGGTGTCCATTACCTCAACCCGGCCCTGCTGGGGTTGTCGCCTCCGGGCGAGCGTGTGGATGGCAATGGCAGCAACGTTAATTTCGCCACCCCGTCAATCCTGCTATACGAGCCGCAGGCCGATGGCTCGATGCAGTTCGTGGGCACGGAGAACTTGATATTTCAGGCGGGATGGGCGGCGGCGGGCCATACCGCTTTGCCGAGCTTTGCCAATGTCACCTATGACACCATGAGCGATAATCCTGCCACCGCTGGGGACGAGGCGCATGGCTTTGCGCCGCATTATGATTTGCATGTCTGGGCCGAGCGCGCCAACCCGAACGGGGCGACTACCCCGTTCAATCCGGCCGTCTCATGTGACAAGTAGCAGCCCCAAAATACCCGCCCCGTTTGGTGGGGCGGGTGTTTTGCATCAGGCCTTCAGCGCCAGCGCCGGGGACATCACATCAATGCCAAGCGCCTTGCCAACCGCGTAATAAGTCAGCTTGCCCGCATGGGTATTGAGACCATTGAGAAGATGCTCGTCATCCTCGCACGCTTTGCGCCAGCCTTTATCGGCCAGCGCCAGCAAGAACGGCATGGTGGCATTGCCAAGGGCGATGGTTGCGGTGCGCGCCACGGCTCCCGGCATGTTGGCAACACAGTAATGCATGATGCCGTCCACCTCGTAAATCGGGTCGTCATGGGTGGTGGCGTGAGAGGTCTCAAAGCAGCCGCCTTGGTCAATCGCCACGTCAACCAGCGCCGCTCCGGGCTTCATGCTCGACAGCATTTCACGGCTGACCAGCTTGGGCGCGGCCGCACCGGGAATGAGGACGGCCCCGATCACCAGATCAGCTTCGGCCACCAGTTTCGCGGTGTTGCCTTTGGAGGCATAACTGGTTTTGAAATCCCGCCCGAACACGTCGTCAAGATAGCGCATCCGGTTCACGGACATGTCCAGAACCGTCACATCGGCCCCCATGCCAGCAGCGACCCGCGCCGCATGTGTGCCGACCACGCCGCCGCCAATCACGGCAACTTTGGCCGGTGGAACGCCGGGCACGCCACCCATCAAAACGCCGCGACCGCCATTGGCTTTTTGCAAGGTCCAACTGCCGACTTGTGGCGCCAGCCGTCCGGCAACCTCTGACATCGGCGCCAGCAAAGGCAGGGTGCCCGCGCGATCCGTCACGGTCTCATAGGCAATAGCGGTCACTCCGCTGTTCAAAAGATCGCGGGTCTGGGCCTCGTCCGGGGCGAGATGCAGATAGGTGAACAGGATTTGGTCTTCATGGAGCTGCGCACGCTCGCCGGGCTGTGGCTCTTTGACTTTGACCACCATTTGCGCACGCGCAAACACCTCGGCGGCGGTGTCAACAATGGTTGCACCCGCGTCGATATAGGCCTGATCGGTGAAGCCAGAGCCGATACCGGCGTTGGTTTCAATGATCACGCTGTGGCCATGATGCACCGCCTCATGGGCAGCAACCGGGGTCATGCCGACCCGATATTCCTGATTCTTTATCTCTTTTGGGCAACCGATCAGCATCGCGAAAACTCCCTGAATGATGCGTTCTGTTAAGGCGAACTTGCCGCAAGCCAAAGTGAATTGCTTTGCAAATATCGGTTACCTTGGACGGTGTTTGTGATAGGATCGGCGCAATTAGAGGCTTTTGACGCAAGGATCGTGCATATTATGGAGATTGACCCAACGGATCGTCGAATCCTTTCAGTGCTGCAAAAACATGGGCGGATGACCAATGCAGAGCTGGCCGAGCGCATCAACCTCTCGCCCTCAGCCTGCCATCGCCGGGTGCAGCGGCTGGAGAAATCGCGCGTGATCACCGGCTATGTAGCGCTGCTTGATCCGCGCGAGGTTGACCGGCGCAGCACGGTTTTCGTCGAGATTACCTTGTCGGGGCAGGCGGACGAGTTGCTGGACGCGTTCGAGAAGGAAATCGCGCTGGTGCCGGATGTTCTGGAATGTCACTTGATGGCCGGGGCCGCCGATTACCTGCTCAAGGTGGTGGCGCGCGACACCGACGATTTCGCCCGCATCCACCGCCGCTATCTGGCGCGATTGCCGGGGGTGGCGCAGATGCACTCGTCTTTTGCACTGCGCACGGTTTCAAACACCACGGCTTTGCCGCTGTGAGCGGGTATCAACCGACCAGATAAAGCAGCAAATAGAGCGCGCCCATGCCGCCCAAAATCGCGCCGATCACGCTTTTGGACCAGATGCCCACGGCGAAGGCGACGAGTGCCGCGATTGCGCGCGCGGGGTCGATATTGCCGCCGGTTGCTGCGGGCCAAACCACCAATGGCGCGATCAGGCCGGGCATTACTGCCACCGCGACATAGCGCAAATGGCGCAGCAACCACTCCGGCAATTCGCGGCTGCCAACCAGACCGAGAAACGAGAAACGGATCAAAAATGTGCCCACACCCAACAGCACGATCACGATCCAGAGGGTGGTTTTATCGGTGATCATGCTTTCCTCCGTTTCAGCCAAACTTCTACTTGAGCGCCAGAAATCATCGCCAACGTCGCGGCAAGAATCAGGCCGAGATTATAAGGCACCCAAACCAGCGCCAGCGCGGCGATGATCGAGACCAACGCGGCGATAAAATGCGGCAGGCTGCGCATCATTGGCGCGGTCAGGGCGATAAATGTGATCGGAATGGCAAAATCGAGCGCGAATTCCGGTGGGATTTGCCCGCCCAGAACCGCTCCGACATAAGAGAACAGATACCAGAGCGGCACGATCGGGGTGAGGCTGCCGAAATAGTAAATCACCTTGAGGCGCACCGGCAACTCCGGCATCTCCTCATATTTCTTGAACGCCACGGCGAAGGCCTGATCGACCATGAAATAAGACATTAACGCGCGCACCCACAGCGGGGCTTTGCCCAGATGCGGCACTAGTGCTGCCGAATACATCGCCATGCGCAGATTGACCGCGAGCGCCGTCAACAGCACGATAAAGGTCGGCGCATGATCCTGCATTAGCGAGATCGCTGTGAATTGCGCCGCCCCCGCGATGACCATCACCGTCATCGACATGGTCTCAACCAAATCAAGCCCCGCCTCGGTTGCAATCACCCCAAACAGCAGCGCAAACGGCACCACCACCAAAATAAACGGGCTACCGTCGCGAAAACCTGACCAAAAGGCGGATTTTGAGTTGGTGATATGCACAGGAAAACCTTAAATAGTGGTGAAGTTACATGGGTAATCCAAAAACAAACGGGAAGTCTATTGGTTAATCGTACGAATATATCAGATTTTGTGATTGCGCCTGATCCGGGTCGTGATGGCTTAACGCGCAAGGTGACGGGGCGCGATCACACCGGCGTGCTGCAGGAAATCTCAGTGGTCGAAGAGCGCCCCCTGACGATTTTTCTCAACGCTCAGGAGATCGTGACGGCGATGACCATCGGCGATTATCCCGACTATCTGGCGCTGGGTTTTTTGCGCAATCAGGGCATGTTGTTGCCCGATGACGAGATCACCGCGATTGATTTCGACGAAGAGCTTGAAACCGTGGTGGTGCGCACCGCGCGCGCAACGGATTACGAGGAAAAGATGCGCAAGAAAACCCGCACCAGCGGCTGTGCTGTTGGCACGGTTTTTGGCGATATGATGGAGGGGCTGGAGGGGTTGGAGCTGCCCGATTGCGAGGTCCGCACCTCGTGGCTTTATGCGCTGGCGCGCGCCATAAATCTGACCCCCAGCCTCTATCTGGAGGCGGGCGCGATCCACGGAACCGTGCTTTGTCACAAGGACAAACCGCTGGTTTATATGGAGGATGTGGGGCGTCACAACGCGGTCGACAAAATCGCCGGATGGATGCTGTCGAGTGGCGTGACGGCGGGCGACAAG
>CAYPUW010000115.1:0-6837 GCA_964413925.1 uncultured Rhodobacter sp.
GCCACAAGCGCTGGGCCTTTCCGGTAACTCACTCAAATATCGTGATAATTTGATCTATCAAGCAAAAATTTAGTGGAGTGAAACGTAGGATTCAATCCACTAGTGGTTGTAGTTCACGCTTCAGCTGTCAGCTTGTTATTCATAAATCCGCCATTTTGACCACGATTTTAGTACGCATAAGACGCTTTTTGACGAATATGTCGGAAATTTCATTGAACGGCGGGTGAAATTGCAACCTATTGAAACAAATACTATGGATTTTTTTGGGGAGACAGGCGCAGTGAAAAACAACTATCGGGTAGTGGTAATCGGCGGAGGCGTGGTTGGCGTTTCGGTCCTCTATCATCTGGCAAAATTCGGCTGGAAGGACGTAGCGATCGTCGAGCGTTCGATCCTGACAGCAGGCTCAAGCTGGCACGCGGCAGGCGGGGTTCATGCGCTTAACGCCGACCCGACCATGGCAGCACTGCAATCTTACACCATTGATCTTCTTAGCGAGGTCGAGCGTGAAAGCGGCCAGAATATTGGCTTTCACATGACCGGCGGAATGTCCATCGCCTCAACCCCCGAACGATGGGAATGGCTGCAATCGGCCTACCGGATTTTCCAGACCATCGGCATTGACGACTGCCGCCTGATGGGGCCGGACGAGATCAAATCCAAGTGCCCGATCATGGAGACCGGCGACATTCTCGGCGGTCTTTGGGCGGATCGCGAAGGGTATGTGGATACCACCGGAACGGTTCACGCCTATGCTGGAGCGGCCAAAAAACATGGTGCCGAAGTGATCGAGCACACCAAGGTCGAGGCGCTAAATCAGCGCAGTGATGGCACATGGGATGTGGTGACAGACAAAGGAATTATCCATGCAGAACATGTAGTTAATGCAGGTGGTCTCTGGGCAAAACAGCTTGGCCGCATGGCCGGTCTTGACCTGCCTCTAAGCCCTCTGTCACACCATTATTTCATCACCGACACCATCCCCGAAATCGCCGCACTGAACTTCGAGGTTCCCATGAGCGTCGACCTCGAAGGCTTCACCTATATGCGTCAGGATCAGCAGGGTATTCTGATCGGTATTTACGAGAATAACCACCAGCATTGGCAGATGGATGGCGCTCCTTGGGACTATGGTTTTGAGCTTTTGCAAGAAGATCCTGATCGGATCGAGGCCGAGTTGATGATGGCCTATCAACGCTATCCGGTGTTGGAAAATGTCGGCATCAAAAGCTGGGTTAACGGTGCGTTTACCTTTTCGCCCGACGGAAATCCACTGGTTGGGCCGGTTCAAGGTGTGCCGAATTATTGGCTCGCCTGCGGGGTGATGGCCGGATTTTTGCAAGGCGGCGGCGTTGGTAAAACCTTGGCGGAATGGATGATCCACGGCGAGTCCGAAGCGGACGCTTGGCCGATGGATATCGCGCGCTACGGAAAATTTGCCTCAAATCGTACCTATATAAAACAGACCACCGGACAGTTTTATTCGCGCCGTTTCGTGATGAGCTACCCCAACGAACAACTACCAGCCGGACGAAAGCTCAAATGCGCCCCCGCCCATACCGCCATGGATCAGGCGGGTGCCGTTTGGGGCCAAAACTGGGGTCTCGAAGTGCCGCTAATGTTCGCCCCAAAAGGGTTTCGCGAAGTGCCAACATTGAAAAGATCCAACGCATTTGACGAGGTCGCCAAAGAGGTGAAAGCTGTGCGCAACGATGTTGGACTGCTCGATATCTCCGGGTTTTCCCGCTTTGAAGTGACCGGACCCAATGCCAAAGCGTGGCTGGACCAGATCATGTCAAGCCGTCTGCCCAACGAAGGTCGCGCACGTCTCGCCGTAATGCTGGCCCCATCCGGGCGACTTCAAGGCGACCTCACGCTGTTCAATTGGGGCGATGGAACGTGGTGGATCATGGGCAGCTATTATCTGCGCGCGTGGCACATGCGATGGTTTCAAAGCCACATGCAAGACGGCGTCGAAATACGCGATATTTCCGATGCAACCGTCGGATTTGCCATCACCGGCCCAAAATCACGGCAGGTTCTAACGAACTTGACCCATCAAGATATAAGCGATCAGGCCATGCCATTTCTAAGTTGCCAAACCCTTGATATCGGCCTCGTTCGCGCCCGCGTCGGCAGGCTGTCGGTCTGCGGCGAGCTTGGTTACGAGATCAATTGCAGCGCCCTCGAACATATCGCTTTGCGCGAAAGCTTGCTGGCGGCGGGGGCCGAATTTGGCATCCACGAGTTCGGATTTTACGCCATGAACTCGCTCAGGTTAGAGAAATCATTCGGCATTTGGTCGGCTGAATTCAGACAGGAATATACGCCATTTGAAACCGGCATGGATCGCTGGATTGACTGGAAAAAAGCCGCGTTCACAGGTCGAGAAGCGGCGCTGAAAGCCCGAGACAGCGGTCCCGCAAGCAGGCGGCTTGTCACACTGGAACTGGACGCCGATCAGGCCGACGCCAGCGGCTATGAGCCGGTTTGGCAAGGCGACAAACGGGTCGGCTACATCACTTCGGGCGGCTACGGACACCATGTGCAAAAATCACTGGCAATGGCGTTGATCGACCAATCTCTAACAGCGGAGGGGACCGAACTTTCGGTCCATGTCGTAGGCAAACTCCGGCCCGCGCGCGTCATCGCCCCCTCGCCTTATGATCCAGGGGGACGAGCGATGCGCGCTTAAGCCCATCACGATACAGACAAAAACCAGTGGCAAACCGCCAGATATTGTGGTCATGATGCGTCAACAAATGATGAGGACAACTATGCCGCAAAAAACCGCGTTTCTGACGGGCATCACCGGGCAGGATGGCTCGTATCTCGCCGAGCTTTTACTTGAAAAAGGCTATGACGTTCACGCGATTCTGCGCCGCTCGTCGGTGTTCACCACGCCGCGCATCGACCATATCTTTGATCATCCGAACCTGCACACCTATCACGGGGACTTGGCGGATTCCAGCAATCTGCACCGGCTGATCTCTGACATTAACCCGCAGGAAATCTATAATCTGGGCGCGCAAAGCCATGTTGGCGTTTCGTTTGAGGTGCCAGAATATACCGCCGAAGTGACGGGTATCGGCACGGTTCGCCTGCTTGACGCAATCCGCGATGCCAAGGTCAATTGCCGGTTTTATCAGGCCTCAACCTCGGAGCTTTTTGGCGGAATTCCCGGCACCGAACCGCAAAGCGAGACCACACCGTTTTACCCAAAATCGCCCTATGGGGCGGCCAAAATTTATGCCTATTGGGTGACCGTAAACTACCGCGAGTCCTATGGGATGTTTGCCTGCAACGGCATCCTTTTCAACCACGAAAGCCCGCGCCGAGGGGAGACTTTTGTGACCAAAAAAGTCACCCAGTCAGCCGCGCGAATTTTCCAAGGTCGCCAGAAAATCCTCAAGCTCGGCAATATCGACGCCAAGCGTGACTGGGGGCATGCCAAGGACTATGTTCGCGCTATGTGGTTGATGTTGCAACAAGATCAGGCACAAGATTACGTCATCGCGACCGGCGAAACCCACACCGTGCGCGAGTTTGTCAGTCTGGCTTTCGCCGAGGTCGGAATTGATATTTCGTGGCAGGGGCGCGGTATTGATGAAAAGGGAATTGACCAGAAAACCGGCAAAACGCTGATCGAAATCGACCCCAAATATTTCCGCCCCGCCGAGGTTGAACTGCTGCAAGGCGACCCCTCAAAAGCAGAGCGCGAGCTTGGCTGGCACCGCGATGTCTCTTTTGCTGAACTGGTGGCGGGAATGGTCCGATATGACTTGGAAAACGACACTTTCGGCGGCAAGGAATAGCGAGTTTCGCGGCACCTGATCGGCGCGTTTTATCCGCTTAACGTTGAGGAAACAACTATGGCGAAACGGATTTTCATAGCCGGACATAACGGCATGGTCGGTCGCGCAATTTCACGCGCATTGCAGTCAGAGCAGGAGTGCGAGTTGATCTGCAAAGGCCACGCCGATCTTGACCTGACCTCCCAATCTGCGGTCCAACAATTCTTTAGACAACAGCGGATTGACGAAGTTTATCTGGCGGCAGCCAAGGTCGGCGGCATCCACGCCAACAACACTTATCCCGCCGAATTCATTTATCAAAACCTGATGATGACCGCCAATATCATCGAAGCCGCACATCGCGCCGACGTGCAGCAGTTGTTATTCTTGGGTTCGAGTTGCATTTATCCAAAACTAGCAGCGCAACCCATCGCGGAGGAGGCCCTGTTGACCGGACAACTAGAGGCGACGAATGAGCCTTACGCCATCGCTAAAATTGCCGGGATCAAGCTTTGCGAAAGTTACAATCGCCAATACGGCCGCGATTATCGCTGCGTGATGCCAACCAATCTTTACGGACCGTACGACAATTTTCACGCCGAAAATTCTCATGTCATCCCTGCTTTGATCAAACGACTCCACAAGGCCACCGAGGATGGAGATACCACGGTTTCGATTTGGGGAACCGGCACGCCGCGGCGAGAATTTCTGCATGTGAACGACATGGCCGCGGCCAGCGTTTTCGTGATGAACCTGCCCCGCACCGAGTTGGAAAATCAGACCGAGCCGATGAATTCGCATCTCAATGTCGGGACCGGCGAGGATCATACAATCCGCGAACTGGCAACATTAATCGCTGAGTTGACCAGTTTCACAGGACGGTTGGAATTTGACCAGACCAAACCTGACGGCACCCCGCAAAAGTTGCTTCAGACCTCAAAACTCGCCAAATTGGGATGGCGGGCTAAGACCTCGTTACGCGAAGGGTTGCGCGACACCATCGACTGGTATCGCAACAATGTCGATCAGGCGCGCGACTGAAGAGCAGCTAACCCTTACGACAGTCAATCAAACAAGTTAAGAAACTCCTCACGCAAGCTCTTTTTCTGAACTTTCCCCATGGCGTTGCGCGGCAACTCCGTCACAATCGCGTAATGCTTGGGTCGTTTGAATTTCGCAACCGTCTTTTCAATCTCGACCCTGACATCATCAAGATCAATCTCCTCGCCCGCCCTTGGCACCAGCACCGCAAGCACCGCCTCGCCAAAATCGGCATGAGGCACCCCGATCACCGCCGTTTCCAGCACACCGGGCAGGCCATCCAGCAGCCGCTCCAGCTCTTTTGGATAGATATTCAGCCCACCAGAAATAATCATATCGTTTTGACGGCCAACAATGCTGACATAGCCGTCGCCGTCGATAATTCCGAGATCGCCGGTAATAAAAAACCCCGAGGCTCGCAACTCCTGCGCCGTTTTCTCGGGCATCTGCCAATAGCCCGAAAACAGGTTTGCCCCGCGCACCTCCAGCATCCCAATCTCGTTTTTGCCAAGCCGCTCGCCGGTTTCAGGGTCAGTCACAATCACCTCAACCCCCGGCAACGCGAGGCCCACGGTCCCCGCCCGCCGCGCTCCGTCATAGGGGTTTGACGTGTTCATATTGGTTTCGGTCATGCCATAACGCTCTAGAATCGCGTGGCCGGTAATGTCGCGCCACCGCGCATGGGTTTCGCTCAAAAGCGGCGCCGAGCCTGAGATAAACAGCCGCATGTTTCGCGAAGCGTGCGCCAGCGACGCCTGGTTCAGCAGGCGGGTGTAAAACGTCGGCACTCCCATTATCGCCGTGGCCTCGGGCATCACAGCACAGACCGCCTCGGCATCAAATCGGGGCATGAAAATCGCACGCCCTCCCGCCATCAAGGTGATGTTGGTGGCAACGAACAAACCATGCGTGTGAAAGATCGGCAAGCAGTGGATCAGCACGTCATCTGCGCTAAACCGCCAGTATTCCTTGAGGGTTTGCGAGTTTGACGCCAACGCCCCGTGGCTCAGCATCGCCCCTTTGGAGCGTCCTGTCGTCCCCGACGTATAAAGAATCGCCGCCAAGTCGTCGCTACTGCGAGCGAGCGCCTCAAACCCGTCGCTTTGCGCATCACGCGCATGGATCAGGCTGCCGGTCTCGTCACCCGACAAGCTCCAGAGTGTCGCCACCTCAGCCGCACGCGCCACCTCGCCCAACGCCTCAATCTTGCCCGGATCACACACCAACAACGCAGGCGTGGCATCCCCCAGAAAGTAGCTGATCTCGCTGGTGGTATAGGCAGGGTTGAGCGGCAAAAATACCGCCCCAGCCAGCAGCGTTGCCACATAAAGTTCCAACATCGCCACCGACTTTTCCACCTGAACGGCCACTCGGTCGTCGGGGCAAACGCCGACCTCCACCAAGGCGGCGGCCAGCTTTTCAACGTTGGCAAAGAACTCGCCAAAGCTGACGACCTCACCCCCCGGATGCCGGATCAGAAAAACATCGCCCTCGCGACCAACACTCGCCGCGCGCAATTGCGCCGCCAGATGGTTGCCAAGATATGCACCGGGTGGGGTAGCGGTCATCTCGTCGCCTCATAGGAAATTACTGCGTCACCTCCCGATTTGCCCGAGTTCCACCGCCCAAGTCAATTGGCGACAAGCCCCCAACGCCCATTGAGCGCGCTCCCCGAATGGCTTATTGAGCCTCTAAACCCTGTCGCCACGCGATAAACTCATGAGAAGGCCGATCAATTGACCAATTACACCTATAAAGGCGACCTGCCAGACGATTTGAACCTCGGCCAAGTGGTCGCGATTGATTGCGAAACCATGGGCCTTAACCCCCATCGCGACCGTCTGTGCGTGGTGCAGCTTTCCTCGGGCGATGGTCACGCCCATGTGGTGCAGATCGCCCAAGACCAGACCCAAGCGCCAAACCTGTCGCGCTTGCTGCTCGATCCCGACGTGCTAAAGCTGTTCCACTTTGGCCGCTTTGACATCGCCGCCATGTATAATCG
>CAYPUW010000116.1:0-6801 GCA_964413925.1 uncultured Rhodobacter sp.
CGCCAAAGCCGAATTTGCGGCTGGCCTCTTGCTGCAGGGTCGAGGTCATGAACGGGGCCGAGGGGTTTCGGCTGGCGGGTTTTGCTTCGACTTCAACCACATGCAGGTCGCGCGAGGTGATCGCGGAGGTTGCCAGTTCTGCGGCTGCCGCCGTGGCGATATCGAATTTATCCAGCTTTTTGCCAGCGAGATTGGTTAGGCGCGCCTCAAATTCCTGACCGCGCGGGGTGGTCAGGATCGCTTTGACGGTCCAGTATTCGCGCGGTTTGAACTCTTCGACCTCCATCTCGCGCTCGACGATCAGACGCAGACAGACCGATTGCACGCGTCCGGCCGATTTTGCGCCTGGAAGTTTGCGCCACAAGACCGGCGACAGCTTGAACCCCACCAAATAATCGAGCGCGCGGCGGGCGAGATAGGCGTTGACCAGTTCCATATCCACGTCGCGCGGATTTTTCATCGCTTCGGTGACAGCGGATTTGGTGATGGCGTTGAACACTACGCGCACGACCGGAGTGTCTTTTTTGATGGCGCGCCGCTTGCGCAGAGTCTCTTCCAGATGCCACGAGATCGCCTCGCCTTCGCGATCGGGGTCGGTTGCGAGGATCAGTGAATTGTCTTCTTTTAGGGCGTCAACAATCGCGCGAATGTGTTTTTGCGACTGGGATGCGACCTCCCATTTCATCTCGAAATCATTGTCGGGATCTACCGATCCGTCCTTGGGCGGCAGGTCGCGAACATGGCCGTATGACGCCAGCACCACATAGTCGTCACCTAAGTATTTATTGATGGTTTTGGCTTTGGCGGGCGATTCTACGACGACAACGGGCATAGGGAATCCTGTGGTTGAATTGGCTGTGTCTGTGGGCGCGGAACATGTGGCGGGCGGCGGGGTGTTGTCAATGGGGTTGTTTGACAGGTGCCCACGCGCGGTCATGCGGTTGGCAATAGGTCGCCAGGTCGCCAAAATCACAGGTCGCCAAAATCACCGAGCGCATGATGGCGCGACAGTCAGCCGGGTGACTTAGCCCACCAATGTCAGCATGCCGCCCCGTTCGCGCGCGAGCTTTCCATCCATCTCAAGAGTGAGCAATTGGGTTGAAACAATCTGTACCGGCAAGTTTAGATCACGGATCAGTTGATCCTCGGCAATGGGCGCGGCTCCCAGATATTGTAGGATGGTTTTTGACAATTCCAATGCTTCGGGGATGGTTGCTTTGGGCGGCTCAACGGTAATCGGGATCTCATTTGAAACCTCTGCAACCTCGGCGCGCGGAACCACATTTTGATGCCCCAGTGCTGCGATGACGTCTTTGGAGCCACGTACCAGCATCGCGCCGTCCCGGATCAATATATTGCATCCAGCCGCGCGCGCGTCCAGCGGATGGCCCGGCACTGCCATCACTTCGCGCCCTTGATCGAGCGCATCGCGCGCCGTGATCAGGCTGCCGGATTTGGCGGCTCCTTCCACCACCACCACGGCCAGCGCAAGGCCCGATATCAGCCTGTTGCGTCTTGGAAAGTGCCGGGCTTGAGGCGAAAGGCCGATTGGTTGCTCAGATATTAGCAACCCGCGCTCGGCGATTTCTTCGGCCAGTTTTTGGTTTTGCGGCGGGTAGATATAATCGACGCCACCAGCCATGACCGCGATGGTTCCGGTTGTCAACGAAGCGGAGTGTGCTGCGGCATCCACTCCGCGCGCCAGACCTGAGGCGATGATAAACCCTTGCCCGCCAAGGTCAGCGGCCAGCCGTTTTGCCATTCTTGTGCCTAGGCTTGATGCGTTTCGCGCGCCCACCAGCGCGATGATATTGGACTGACCAAGTTCCACGCGCCCTTTGGTCCATAAAACCGGAGGCGCGTCGCTGATGTCGGCCAGACCGCTTGGATAGGTCTCGTCGTCAAGACATGACAGTCGCGCACCCTGCTTGCATCCTGCGGCGTATTCTTTTTCGGCCTCCGCATAAGGATAGGCGCGATAGGATTTCATGCCCGAAGCGCTGGCGATTTCGGGTAGATGGTCCAGCGCCGCGCTCACGCCACCAAACTCGGCGAGCAGGCGCTGGAAGGTTTCCGGCCCAACCCCGCGCGAGCGGATTAGCTGTAACCATTGGATCTTTTCAAGCTCGGTTTTGGGCGAGGACGAATGCAGGTTCGTCCCGATAAAAGAATCAGTCATCAAGGCTCCGTGGCAGCGGACCTCGCCAGCCTCGTGCCCAGAAGTTAATATCAGATTAACTCTTGTGGCTTATTTGTGGTGCCTTTCAGCTATGACGCCGAGCCACCAACGGTTAGCCCGCCGATCAGCACCGTTGGCTGGCCAACCCCGACAGGCACCCATTGGCCGGCTTTGCCGCAATTGCCCATGCCCGGATCAAGCGCCATGTCATTGCCAATCGCGCGAATTTGCTTGAGCGCGGTTGCCCCGTCACCAATCAGGGTCGCGCCCTTGACAGGAGCGATGCGCTTGCCGTTCTTGATCAGATAGGCCTCGGTGCAGGCGAAAACGAATTTGCCGTTGGTGATGTCAACCTGACCGCCGCCAAATCCGACCGCGTGAATGCCGTCTTTTATGTCGGCCACCAAGGCCTCGGGGTCGTCCTGCCCGCCCAGCATATAGGTGTTGGTCATGCGCGGCATCGGCGTGTGGGCATAGCTTTCGCGCCGCCCGTTTCCGGTCGCTTTGACCCCCATCAGCCGCGCGTTTTGGCGGTCCTGCATGAAGCCGACCAAAATGCCGTCCTCGATCAGCACGTTTTTGCCCGAAGGTGTCCCCTCGTCGTCAAATGTGATCGAGCCGCGCCGGTCAGGGATGGTACCGTCATCCAGCACGGTCACCCCTTCAGAGGCGACGCGTTGTCCCATAAGCCCTGCAAAAGCCGAGGTTTTCTTGCGGTTAAAATCGCCCTCCAACCCGTGGCCAATCGCCTCGTGCAGCAATATTCCCGGCCAGCCCGGACCGAGCGCCACGTCCATCGCACCTGCGGGGGCAGGCACAGCCTCCAGATTGACAAGCGCGATGCGCAGCGCCTCTTTGGCGACTGATTTCCAGTTTTGGGGCGCGATCAGACGGGTGAGATCGCTGCGACCCCCGCCGCCAGCACCGCCGCTTTCGCGCCGCCCGTCCTGCTCGACAATCACCGAGATGTTCAGCCGTGTCATTGGTCGTATATCGGTCAGAATTTGGCCCTCGGGGCGCAAAATGAACACTTCCTGAACCGAGGCGGCGACGGTTGCCGACACCTGCACAACTCGCGCATCAGAGGCACGCACGAACGCGTCGATCTCGCGCAGAACCTCGATCTTGACCGAAAACTCGGCGTCTTCCATGGGATTTATATCGCGATAAAGCCGCCGGTTGGTGGCGACGGGGGGAGGGGCCAGCACCCCACCGCCCTCGCCAACTGCCAGCCGAGCGGTCTCGGCGGCGCGCTTGAGGGCAGGTTCGGAAATTTCGGTGGAATGGGCGTAGCCCGCAGTCTCGCCTTTGACAGCGCGCAAGCCAAACCCTTCGGAGGCATCATAGCTGGCGGTTTTGAGGCGACCATCGTCAAACACCAGCGCCTCGGCGCGGCGACGTTCTAAAAACAGCTCGCCATCATCGGCACCGGCCACGGCGGCGCGTAAAATGCCAAGGGCCGCGTCGGGGTCGAGCTTGGTTTCAAACGGGCTAAACCGGCCCTGAGGGGTGCTCATGTCTTGATAACCTTCCAGTTTGGCAACGTTTCGCACGATTCGCGGCTGAATGCCGCAAATGGAAAACTTGTTCTTCTGTCAATATTATGGTTTCTCGGAACCAAGAAACAAGGCGGGGATTCTCTTTCTTTCGGATTTGGGCCGCTTTGCGAGTGTTCAGAGACGTCGCAGAGCGGAATATTTTGTAAGAACCAGACGACTAAAGCCAAAAAAGACCGGCAGCCACGCTGCCCAATAAAGACCGGCAGCCACGCTGTCCAATAAAACGGGAAGAAAATAAAATGCGTATCGCAAAGATATTTGCCGCTGCTGTGGCGATTTTGACTAATTTTGGCCTCGCCAGCATGGTGTGGGCCCAAGACGGGCTTGAGGGATTGCCGCGGATTGGCAAACCCGTTGATGGGTCTATGGGCTTTCAGCCCGGCGCGACCGAGGTTGCCCGCGACGTTCACTGGCTCGATCAGATGATTTTTGTCATCATCGTCGGCATTACCCTTTTTGTCACCGCTCTGCTGATCTGGATCATCATCCGCTATCGCAAATCGGTCAATCCGGTGCCGTCAACCTTCACCCATAACTCGGCGGTCGAGGTGGTCTGGACTATCGTGCCGATCCTGATCCTGATCGTCATTGGCGTGTTTTCGCTGCCGGTTCTGTTCAAGCAGATGGAGATACCTAAGGCTGACGTGACCATCAAGGTCACCGGCAATCAATGGTACTGGAATTACGAATATGTCGGCACCGATATCAGTTTCGATGCCTTCATGCTGCAACGTGACGAGCTGAAGGCCAAGGGCTATGCACCGGACGAGTATCTGTTGGCGGCGGATAATGCGCTGGTGGTGCCGGTCAATAAAAACATCGTGCTGCAAATCACTGGTGCTGATGTGATCCACTCTTGGGCAATGCCCGCTTTTGGGGTCAAGCTTGACGCGGTTCCGGGGCGCACTGCCGAAACATGGTTTAATGTCGATCCCGGCAAAGAGGGTGTGTATTTTGGCCAGTGTTCAGAGCTTTGCGGCAAGGATCACGCCTATATGCCGATCACGGTCAAAGTGGTCTCGCAAGAGGTTTATGACAAGTGGCTGGTCCGCGCCAAGAAAGAGTTCGCAAGCTTGCCGACGCCGGTTCTGTCCTCCCCGCTCAGCGTGGCCTCGAACTGATATGATGTGCTCAAGCCAGCAGATACGCGTATGAGTATTGGATCACCCCATGAGTGACGCAAGCCTCCGAAGTGATCCACATGACGCAGAGTTTGGCGATTATTTCGCCTTGCTCAAGCCTCGGGTCATGTCGCTGGTGGTGTTCACCGGCGCGGTCGGGCTGTTTGTGGCCCCCGTGTCTGTGAACCCGGTCATCGCGTTTGCGTCGATCCTGTTCATCGCCATCGGGGCTGGTGCGTCGGGCGCGCTCAATATGTGGTGGGATGCGGATATCGACGCGGTGATGACGCGTACCCAGTTGCGCCCGGTGCCATCGGGTCGGGTCACGGGGGCTGCCGCCATGCAGCTTGGCATCTGGCTGTCGGTGATCGCCGTGGTGATGCTGTGGCTGACGGCAAATGCGCTGGCCGGGGTGTTGCTTGCCTTCACGATCTTCTTTTATGCCGTGGTTTATTCCATGTGGCTGAAGCGCTCGACCCCGCAAAATATCGTCATTGGCGGTGCAGCAGGAGCGTTCCCGCCGATGATCGGCTGGGCGGTCGCCACGGGCAATATCTCAGTCGATAGCATGCTGATGTTCGGGCTGATCTTTGTTTGGACCCCACCGCATTTCTGGGCGCTGGCCTTGTTCATGAATGACGATTACACCAAGGCTGGTGTGCCGATGTTGCCGGTAACCCACGGGACCAAGGTGACCCGCAAGCAGATCCTGATTTATACGTTGCTGCTTGCCCCGGTCGCGCTGGGGATTTCGTTTACGTCGATTGGCGGACCAGTTTATTTTGTGATTTCGCTGGTGCTGAATGTGGCGTTTCTGCGCGGTGCCTGGCTGTTGTCGCGGCGTAGCGATGCTGCCGCCTTGGCCGATAAATTCGCGGTCGAGCGCAAATTTTTCCGCTTATCGCTGTACTTTTTATTCCTGCATTTTGGCGGGCTTTTAATCGAGGCCGCCTTGCGCGCGACCTCTCTGGACATGGCCTCATGGCCGCAATGGGTGTAAATATGGCTATCCACAACGACCACGAACTGCATAAACGGCGGGCAAAAAGCAACCTCTTGCTGGGCTTGGTGCTTGGCGGTCTTGTTACGCTGGTTTTCGCCATCACCATGGTTAAATTAAGTGACGGTCAGATGATGGAGGCGTTCAATCATACGCTGCGCAATTCACTGCTTGAGAAAACTAAGTGAGGTCTGATTCCAGATACTACGAGGCGATGGCGAGGTCAGGGAGCCGATCCCGCCAAGTTTGCCTTTTCAACATATTAGCAAATCAGCTAGGATAAGCTGAAAACAGGGAAGAATATCAATGGCGAATGCTAAGAGACACGATTATCACATCCTGAGCCCCAGTATCTGGCCGTTCATGGGGGCCTTGGGGGGCTTTACCATGCTTGGCGGCTCGGTGCTTTATTTTCACGACAAAGGCCCTTGGATCGCGCTTGCTGGCTTGGCGCTGGTTTTGTATGTCATGTATTCTTGGTGGGCCGATGTGGTGACTGAGGCCGATGCGGGCGATCATACGCCGGTGGTGATGATCAGCCTACGCTATGGCATGATCCTGTTCATTACCTCCGAGGTGATGTTTTTTGTCGCTTGGTTCTGGACCTTCTTCAAAAACGCGCTTTATCCCATGACCGAAGGCTATCCCGCCGTTGACGGGGTGTGGCCTCCTGTGGGGATCGAGACGTTTGACCCGTGGCATCTGCCCATTATCAACACGCTGATCCTACTTTGTTCCGGCGCTGCTGCCACATGGGCGCATCACGCGATAGCCCATGAAAACAACCGCAAGGATCTGGTTCGGGGGCTGGTTCTGGCCATCGCTCTGGGCGTTATGTTCACGGTGTTTCAGGCGTTTGAATACAGCGAAGCGGCGTTTGGCTTTGCCGGCAATATCTATGGTGGCACCTTTTTCATGGCCACTGGTTTTCACGGCTTTCAC
>CAYPUW010000117.1:0-6756 GCA_964413925.1 uncultured Rhodobacter sp.
AATTATTGGAGTAAAAGGATTTTTATGTAAATATGATTACACAATCCGCTGAATATCTGTAAATAAGTTGACAAGCCATCCGATAGCGCGCTGATTCCTAACAAGGTTTTATCCATGCCCAACAACCTGCCCCCCGACCTGACTGGCACCAGAATTCGCAACCGGCGCGAGGCGGTCGGCCTTAAACAGCGCGATCTGGCGGCAAAGGCACAAATCTCGGCCTCGTATCTGAACCTGATCGAGCATAATCGGCGCTCGATTGCGGGCAAGGTTCTGATTGATATCGCTGCCGCACTCGGGGTCGAGATCGCGGCGTTGCAGCATGGTCCGAACATTGATGTCATCCGCCAGATGCAGGCCGCGATTGGGCTGGCGCGCGGGGCCGGGGCCAATGTTTCGCGCGCGCCCGAGTTGGCTAGTCGCTTTCCCGGATGGGCCGCTCTGATTGGCGAATTGCAGGCCCGTGTCACGGCCCAAGAGCGGCGCTTGGACGGGCTGAGCGACCGCCTCGCCCATGACCCGTTTCTGGCCGAAACCTTGCATGAAATCCTCTCCAGTGTGACGGCTATTCACGCCACCTCGGGCATTCTGGACCAAGCGCCCGAGATGGAGGGGCTGCAACAGCGCCGTTTTCAGGCCAATATCCATGACGAAAGTACGCGCCTGTCGGACCTGTCGCGCGGGCTTGCCAGCTATTTCGACCGACTGGCGCAACCGGAACACTCGCTGGCCACGCCACTTGACGAGGTCGAGGCTTTTCTTGGCCGTCACGGCTTTCATTTTCCCATGCTTGAAAACGGCGAGCGCTACCGGATTGCCGGTCTGTTATCCAGCGATACTGGGCTGGTGTCGCGCGCGGCTCGTCATATCGCCGCCGGGGTGTTGCGCCAATATAGTCATGACGCCGAAGCATTGCCCTTGGCGGGATTTTTAAGCAGCGCGCGGGCGCTTGATTATGATTGCGCGGGGCTGGCGCGCCAGTTTCACGCGCCGCTCGAGGTGGTGCATCGGCGGCTGGCGTTTTTGCCGCCAGATCAGGGCTTGCCGAATTTCGGGCTGATTTCCTGCGATGGTTCGGGCGCTTTTTTGCTGCGCAAGGCCGTCGCCGGATTCGGGATGCCGCGCTACGGGGCAGGCTGTTCGCTGTGGCCGCTTTATCAGGCCATGAGCCGCCCCCATGTGCCGCTGGCCGCGCGCCTGCAAACCAATGACGTGCAGGTTTTCGAGGCGCGAGCCTTGGCCGTTTACGCCGACCCCGCCGCCGCAGTGCCGGTGCTTCGCGCGACCATGATCGTTCGCGCAAGCGTCGTCCCCGCGACAGATGATGTGGTGAAAGTCGGCCAGACCTGCCGGATTTGTCCGCGAGATGGCTGCACAGCCCGGCGCGAGCCCTCCATACACGGCATATCGGCTTAGCCACGCAAATCTAACGGTCGCATGTAAGTCAGTTCTGGCGCGTTTTGTTGGAGAAAGCACCGCCAAAAGAGGTTGATACGAACACAAAACAGCGACAAGGTACAGCGAATGGCGTTTAATCAGCACGCAGAAACACGCGAAAACACAAGGAACGTACTATTATGCCCCGTCATGACCCCGGCCCCGCGTTTCGCGCCCTGCATCAACCCGGTAATCCGTTTATTCTGGCTAATGCGTGGGATCAAGGCTCGGCCAAAATGCTGGCCGCTTGCGGCGCGCAGGCTATCGGTACGTCCTCGGGCGCTCATGCTTTCACGCTTGGTCGACCGGATCAAGGCACGCTCAGTCGCGACGAGGCGCTGAGCCATGCCGCCGATCTGGTTGCCGCCACCCCTCTGCCGGTGTCGGGAGATTTTGAAAACGGATTTGGCGAGGCCCCGGAAATTTGCGCGGAAACCGTGCGTCTGGCTTGCGAAGCCGGATTAGCTGGCATTTCAATCGAAGATACGGCCTTGCCGGGCCAATCTGCATATGATTTTGACCTGTCGGTTGAGCGTATCCGCGCTGCAGTTGCTGCCGCCCGCGCCCTGCCGCGCGACTTTGTGCTGGTGGCGCGGGCTGACGGTATTCTGACGGGCCAATACGACATTGAGGAGGCCCTAAAACGGTTGAAAGCGTTTGAAGCGGCCGGGGCGGATTGCCTTTATGCCCCGATCCCAAATTCAATGGCCGACCTCAGACGCATATGCGCCGAAATCCATGCGCCGGTAAACGCGCTTGCTGCGGGGCCATATACAAAAGTCAGTCGGGGTGAATTTGCCGAGGCCGGCGTGGCCCGCATCTCGCTTGGGGCGGCTTTGGCACGGGTGACGCATCAGGCCATCTTAGACGCGGCCCAACCGATATTTCAGGAGGGCGATTTTTCGCCGCTTTCAAAAGCATTGCCTGCCGCGAAAACTGATAAAATGCTTTCCTAAGTTTGCAATCGATCACAAAGGCACCCTTTCCACAAAGTAGCGGGATATGGCTGTCTGAACGATTGTCACCACCGAGGCCCGAATAGGCGGCGTCCTTGCCTTAACGGACAGATACATGATGCGAAATTTGCATCTATGTCCGGGGTTATGTCGGGGGTTTTATGCACAGGGCTTGCCAAACCGCGCTCAAACACAGCAAGATGGGCGAAAATCACGCGGGGGGAAGCGTTGGATGGGCAAGCATGTCCTTCTGATCGAGGATGAGCCTAATATAATAGAGGCCATCTCGTATATTTTACGGCAGGACGGCTGGCGGGTGACATCCCATTCTGACGGGGCGACCGCTATGGATGCGGTGCTGCGCGTGGCTCCGGCGCTGGTGATCCTTGACGTTATGTTGCCCGGACGCAGCGGGTTCGAGATTTTGCAGGATTTGCGCGCCAACGCTGCGACTGCCGGTTTGCCAGTGTTGATGCTGACGGCCAAAGGGCAGGCCAAGGATCGCGCTGCGGCGGAAACTTACGGCGCGAACACCTATATGACCAAGCCGTTTTCCAACGTCGAGATGTTGGAAGCCGTGCGCGCGCTGGCCTCGTGAGCGCCGGAAAACATCAGCAGGCACCTCACGGGGCGGAGCGGGCCTCGCCGCAATTTCTGGACCTGAAAAGCTATCGCCACAAGCGCATCATCGACGCAGCCAAACTGTTGCCGGTGATCGGCGCGGCGAGTTTGTTCTTTCCTCTGCCGTTTCTGTTCATGGACAAGTCCACAGGAGCAGGCGGCAGCGAAGGCGGGGGGGCAACCGAGGTTGCGTTGTTCTTCTTTGGCGGATGGATATTACTGATCGTGGCGGCTCTGCTTTTGTCGCGGGCGCTTAAAAATTTCGCGACAGGTGACTGATGCTGTCGTTTAACATTCTGGTTCTGGTCGCCACGCTTTACGTTAGTTTCCTGTTTTTGGTGGCGTTTGGCGCCGACCGTCGTGCGCGTCGGGGGCAACTTGGCTGGTTGCGCTCGCCTTTGGTTTATACGCTCAGCCTGTCGATCTATACCACCGCGTGGACCTTTTACGGCGCGGTAGGCTCTGCTGTACGCAACGGCTTGGAGTTTCTGGCGATTTATCTTGGTCCGACGTTGGTTTTCGTCGGTTGGTGGTGGCTTTTACGCAAGCTGGTGCGCATCGGGCGCAACCACCGGATCACTTCGATTGCTGACCTTTTATCCTCGCGCTACGGCAAAAGCGCGTTTTTGGCTGTTATCGTAACCTTGCTGGCGGTGGCCGGAACCACGCCCTATATCGCGCTGCAACTGCAATCGGTCGCGCTGAGCTTTTCGGTGTTTGCGTCAAGTGCGGCCAGCGGTACGGCGACCCCCGGCGTCAATGCCACTGCCTTTTGGCTGGCGGCGGGGTTGGCGGTTTTTACCATCCTGTTTGGCACGCGCTCGCTTGATGTGAACGAGCGCCACCACGGCGTTGTCACTGCCATCGCGGTTGAGGCGGTGGTCAAGCTGATCGCCCTTTTGACCGTTGGTTTCTTTGTGGTTTGGGGCGTGGCCGACGGTCCCCTCGATATCCTGTCGCGCATCAACAGCGCCAATATCAACATGGCCAGCGCCAGTGGCAGCCGCTGGGTGACGCTGTTGTTTTTGTCGGGTGCGGCCGTCATTTGTTTGCCGCGCATGTTTCAGGTGACCGTGGTTGAAAACGCCGATGAGCGCCACCTTGCGACGGCGAGCTGGGCCTTTCCGCTTTATTTGTTCTTGATGAGCCTGTTTGTTTTGCCCATCGCCGTCATGGGCCTGTCGGAACTGCCTGTCGGCTCTAATCCCGACTTGTTCGTGCTGACCCTGCCGATCGCCCATGACCGAGAGATATTGGCGATGTTGGCGTTTCTCGGCGGGTTTTCCTCGGCCACCTCGATGGTGATCGTGGCGGCGATTGCGCTGTCTACTATGGTCTCCAACCACATCGTTATGCCGCTTTGGCTGCTGATGCGCCGCCCCAGTGCCGAGATTTCCGGCGACGTACGTCATATCCTGATCCTGTCGCGTCGGATCAGCATCGCCGGAGTTCTGGCGCTTGGCTATGGTTATTTCCGCTTTACCGGCGGCACGACGGCGCTGGCCTCAATCGGGCTGATCGCCTTTACTGGTGTCGCGCAAGTGCTACCGGCGATGGTTGGTGGGCTGTTTTGGCGCGGGGCCACGCGCAAGGGGGCCATTGCCGGGCTGAGTGCTGGATTTTTTCTATGGGCCTACACCCTGTTTTTACCAAGCCTTGAGGGCAGTTGGTTGATGAGCGCGAGCGTTCTGGCCAATGGCCCGTTCGGTATTGGCTGGCTGACGCCGCAAGCGCTGTTCGGCATGACCGGCGTTGACCCCTTGGTTCATGCGCTGATCTGGAGCATGGGGATCAACACGCTGTTGTTTTTGGGGGTTTCGCTGATCACGTTTCCGACGCCGATTGAGCGCCTTCAGGGCGCGCAGTTCGTCAACGTGTTCAGCCACTCCACCGCCCAAGGGCCGCTGTCGTCAATGACGGTGGCCGCAGACGACTTGCTGGTGATGGCGCAGCGGATCATGGGCAACAAGACCGCATTGGCGCTGTTTCGCCGCGCCGCAGAGGCGCAAGGCAAGGCCGATGGCTTGCCCGACCCGACCCGCGAATTTGTGGACCAGCTAGAGCGCGATCTGGCCGGAACCGTGGGGGCGGCAACGGCCCATGCGATGATCGGGCAGATCACGGACGGGGCGGCGATCTCGGTTGAAGACCTGATCGCCATGGCCGACGAGACCGCCCAGATCATGGAGCACACGGTGCAGCTAGAGACCAAATCGCGCGAGCTGTCGCGCACTGCCCGCCAATTGCGCACCGCCAACGAAAAACTGACCGATCTCAGCATCCAGAAAGACGGATTTCTAAGCCAGATCAGCCATGAGCTGCGCACGCCGATGACCTCTATTCGCTCGTTTTCAGAGATTTTGCGCGAGAGCGATGACCTCTCGTCTGATCAATCCAAGAAATACGCATCGATTATTCTGGACGAGAGCATCCGCCTCACGCGTCTGCTTGACGAAATCCTTGATCTCAGTGTGCTGGAGAACGGTCAGGTGGCGATGCAAAGCAATCGGGGCGTTCTGTCGGAGCTGATTGATCGCGCGGTCTCCTCCGCTATCAGCGACAAGGGCGGGCGCGCGCTTGAAGTGCTGCGCGACCCTGAGAGCGAGGCCATCGAGTTGACCACAGATCTTGATCGGCTATCGCAGGTGTTCATCAATCTGGTGTCAAATGCGCGCAAATATTGCGAGGCCGAGACGCCACAGTTGCGGATCGTTGTCACCGAGCAGGCCGATGGACTTGTGGTTGATTTCATTGATAATGGCGCGGGCATTGCCGAAAAACACCGCGAGATCGTGTTCGAGAAATTCTCGCGCCTGTCGGACTCCTCCGCTGCGGGCAGTGCCGGGCTTGGACTGGCGATCAGCCGCGAGATCATGCGAAATCTCGGCGGCTCAATCGCCTATCTACCGGGACAAAACGGCGCGGCTTTTCGCGTGGTTCTTGCGAGCAATTAGCGCGAAAAACCGTTTCACACTTTTCGGATTGCGCGCTAGAAAAACGGGGAGTCGTCGTCGATCAGTGGTGAGGGCTGGGCGAAATCGGTGAGGGCTTTGATATCGGTGAACTCGACCGATTGTCCGTCCACCACCACCCCATATTTCTTGAGGCCGTTCAGTGCTCGTGACAGGTTCTCGGGGGTCATTCCGAGGTTAGAGGCGAGGCGCGATTTTTGGGCTTCCAGCAAAAACCGGGGCGCTTCGCCGCATTGGCGATAGCAGGTCAAAAGATAGTTTGCCAAACGCTCTAGTGATGATCTGAGCTTGAGGTTCTTGGTGTTTTTGATCGCACCACGATAGCCGTTGGCCAACTCGGTCACAATCGCCTTGGCAAAAGCGCCGTCGGTTTCAAACACGTTACGCACATCCGCCGAGGGCAGCAAAACGATTCTCGATTTGCACAAAGTGCGGCCCGACATAAGGTAGGGGCGGTTTTTCACCGTCGCGGCGAGGATAAAGGTCGATTGCGGCCACACGGTCCACATCGAGGTCTCGCGATGGGCCCAACTGGCAAAAAGCTCGACCGCGCCGGACTGAACCAGATAAAGGAAATCAGGCGCCTCGCCCTCGGTGATCAACTCGGTCATGGGCGGATAGGTCTGGACATAGGCAGCCCGTGTCAGGGTTTCAAACGACTGGGTCGAGATGTCGTGAAACAGGGCAAGGTTGCGAATCTCTGGAAATTTCTCGGTCAACTTGATGTCCTCCTCCGTGTAATATCTTGATGTTTGTCATAACTAATATAT
>CAYPUW010000118.1:0-6711 GCA_964413925.1 uncultured Rhodobacter sp.
GATACCTCGCAAACCCACGTTCAGGGAACGGTTCGCCTGAAGCTTTACAAGGGTATGGTTCAGACTGTTGGCCGTTGGTCAGATGCGTCGCTTTATTCCCAAGAACATGTAACGTTTGAGGATGACGCTGGGGCCTATGACCAAAAAGATGCGGCTGGTTTCATTAAGATAAACGCACTCCGCCTGCGGTTGCTCGCGATGCGAAGCCGCCGCTGAGCCGACGAGTTTTTGTGCAGTTAGGCAACATTTCGATCCCGTCCAACGGGTTTCGCCTTAATTTGGGCAATATCAGCAGCAATATCGCTTATTGTTTCCGATATAGCGCCAGTTAAGGTGGCGCACAACCGCGTCGTGCGTAACCAGTTACGAGAGTTTATTTAGGGGGCCGGCAATGCCGACAAGAACGTTTACCATTTATCAGGTTCCAAACAGCTATGTGACCACCGGAGCAGCACCGACGATTTCGGCCACGTTTACCATGTCGGTGAGTGATGACGACACGTTCCTTAATGCCACCGCTGCCACCGATACTGGTGCTGCACAAGTGATCACCGTTAACGGGGGTCCTGTTAGCAATTATCAATTTTTCTATAATGATAACATAGCCATAAATGACGGAGCCATGAGCGTTAAGACCTTTCAGTTGACCATTGGCGGCACTACCAACTCTTATGTGATGAGCACGACCGGGGCCACGATTCCCGGAGCGACCGTTGGCACTGGCTTCACCCTGACCTCCTATACCGGCTACACGCCTCTGAGCTATTCCAGCCTGCCGTGTTTTGTACAAGGGACGATGATCCTGACCGAACATGGGCAGCAACCGATTGAAAACTTGAGCGTCGGCGACATGGTCCGCACCGTTGACGAGACCTGTCAACCGATCCGCTGGATTGGCAGCACCAAACTTTCGCTGCGCGATCTGATCGCCCGCCCGCATCTGCGTCCGGTCAAAATATCGGCAAATAGTCTTGGCGTGGCCCGCCCCTCACAGGATCTTTTTGTCTCTCCTCAGCATCGGGTTGTGCTTAGTGGATGGCAGGTCGCGTTGAACTTTGGTCATGAGCAGGTTCTGACCAGCGCGAAATCTTTGATCGCGCGTGACGGGATTTCGACGGATAAGATTTGTCGCGAAGTCACCTATTATCACATGATGTTTGATCGCCACCAAATCGTGTTCAGCAACGATTTACCAACCGAGAGTTTCTTGGTCGGGGACACCATTCGCGATGGTATGGATCAGGCGCATCTATTGGAAATTCTGGAGCTTTTTCCAGAGCTTGGCAAATCCGGCCCCCGCGAATCAGCGACCCCGGCGCGCCCGATCCTGAAGCACTTTGAAGCCCTTGTCCTTGACGAAATCGCGGCCTGAGTTCGCCACTTTTTGCCGCAATCAAGCCTGCGTGACTTCACGCATAAGTCAGTTGAAATTCATCTCACCGAGCAGGCTAAATGAAGCAACCTGAAAGGCGTGCTTCATGTCCAGCTTCATCTCCAGAATCAAACCCTTCCTGCTCCTCGTGGCGATCCTGTTCGGTTTTGCCCTGCATCTGGGCGGCGCGGAGGCTCGCGAGATTCGAACCGCGATTTTTGCCGGTGGTTGTTTTTGGTGCGTGGAGGCGGATTTTGACAAGGTTAACGGGGTGGTTAACACCACCACCGGTTTCATTGGTGGCACCGTCAAAAGCCCGACTTATAAACAAGTCAGCCGTGGTGGCACCGGCCATTTTGAAGCAGTTCGGATCAGGTTTGACGCTGATATCGTCTCTTATCGCCAACTCGTCGATATCTTTTGGCGCACGGTTGACCCGCTTGACGCAGGTGGGCAGTTTTGTGATCGTGGCGATACTTATCGCACCGCGTTGTTTGTTCAAAACAAGTCTCAACGCACCGATGCGAGAGCGTCAAAAGCAGCGGCGAGCGCTATTTTGAACCGTAAGATCGTCACCAAAATTCTAGCCGCCGGTGCGTTTTATCCCGCCGAAAAATACCACCAAGATTACTCTTACAGCAAAGCGCGTGTGATCACTCGATTTGGCTGGGTGACTAAAGCCAAAGCTTATAAGAAATATCGCGCCGCTTGCGGGCGCGACACCCGTGTTCGTGCCCTCTGGGGAGGCGCAGCCCCGTTTGCCGGGGCTTCATGAGGTCTTAATAAAATGCACCCGCGTTATTTATCAGCACCCGTTGCAGCGCATAAAGCGCCACCAAAAACACCAGCGGTGCCAGATCAATCCCGCCGATATTGGGTAAGAAATTGCGAATGCGCGAATAGATCGGCTCCAGCAGCCGGTTGATCCCGTACCAAAGCTGCGCCACCAGCGGCTGGCGCATATTCAGCACCTGAAAGTTAATCAACCAGCTCATAATGATATGGGCAATCACGATGAACCACATGATATTAACGATCATCAGCAGAACTTGAATAAGCGTAAGCATGTCAAAAAGCGCCCTTGGATAGCTGTCGGTTGGTCTCTCACCTAGTCAGCCGCCGCCAGTTTCGCAAGACCAACCTTCACAACGCAACGTCGAGCTTGAATTTTGGCGATTTGTTGCCCACACCGGAGGCTCGTTTAGCCGGAGCCGCCCCATGTATCTCTCATGTACCCGATAGTTCGTTTTATCAAAGAGATGATCATATTCGCGCGCGCCTCCAAGCTCGCTCTTGGCGAGGTGCATCACTCCAGCCACATTTGCTGGCCTTGGGATGTGGACCCGTGGATGGAGCTGAATAATGGCCGCACATTAACCCTTTATGATCTGGGTCGCATTCCCATGGCCAAGCGCTCGGGGATGGTTGCAGCGGTCCGTTCAAATGGTTGGGGCATGGCTGTCGCCGGAGCGACCGTGCGCTATCGCCGCCGCGTTAAGATGTTTGATCGTTTTGCCATGAGCGGTGCCATCCTTGGCTGGGACGCGCGGTTTTTCTATTTCCAACAATCCATGTGGAAGGGGGCCGAGGCGACCTCGTCGATCTTGCTGCGCATGGCGATCACCGGCCAGAATGGCCTTGTTTCCCCCGCCGAAGTTGCCCGAGCAATTGGCTGGGCCGAAACCTCACCCGAGCTGCCGGATTATGCCCGTCAATGGATCACCGCCGAGGCTGCTCGACCATGGCCACCTGTGGTTTGACGGGAATTCCCTTGCTCTGAGCGGGCGAAACCTGTCTTATTCAAACAAATAAAAAAATACCGACGAGGGAAACCAAATGACTGAAGTATCAACCAGAAAACGTGTCTGGGGCTGGATGTTTTTCGACTGGGCCAGCCAGCCATATAACACGCTGCTCATCACCTTTATCTTCGCGCCATATTTCACCTCGGCGGTGGTCGGTGATAGTGTGCAAGGGCAGGCCGTTTGGGGTTATACCGTTGGTATCGCGGGGGTAATTATCGCGATTTTCGCCCCGATTTTGGGGGCGTGGTCCGACACCACCGGCAGCCGCCGCCCGTGGATTGCGCTCTTTAGTTTGATGTATGTTTTCGGCTCGTTCCTTTTGTGGTGGGCGGTGCCGGACATGCAAAACTATATCTGGATTTTGGTGGTTTTCGGCATCGGTCTGATCGGGATGGAGTTTGCAACCATTTTCACCAACGCCTATTTGCCCGAGCTTGGCCCGCGCGAAGAGGTCGGCAAGCTCTCTGGCAACGGCTGGGCGCTTGGCTATGTGGGAGGGTTGATTACGCTGGTGATCATGCTCGCGCTCTTGGCGGAAAACAGCAAGGGCGTGACCCTGATCGGCATTCCCCCAATCCTTGGACTTGACGCCGCCGCCCGTGAAGGCACCCGCGCGGTCGGCCCGTTGACCGCGATCTGGTACGCGATTTTTATCATCCCGTTCTTTTTGTGGGTGCGTGATATGCCGCGCAAAACCACCGCTAAGGGAGCGCTTGGCGTTGGTCTGAAACAACTGAAGAAAACCCTTGCTAACCTGCCAAAACGCCCGAGCCTGTTCGCGTTTCTTGGGGCTTCGATGCTTTATCGCGACGCGCTGAACGGGATTTACACATTTGGCGGGATATACGCCAAAGGAGTGCTGGGCTGGTCGGTTGTCAGCATTGGCGTCTTTGGTATTCTCGCCATCACCTCTGGCGCATTGTTCGCGTGGCTTGGCGGTAAGGCTGATCATAAATATGGGCCAAAGCCGGTAATACTAGCCAGTATTTTCACCCTCATAGCCGTGGTTTTCGTCATCGTCATGCTCGATCGAAACAGCGTTCTGGGCTTTGCGGTCGCGCCGGGTTCGTCCCTACCCGACATCGTATTTTATGCCTGTGGTTTTGTCATTGGCGCGGCAGGAGGGACCATCCAGTCCGCCTCGCGCACCATGCTGGTTCGTCAGGCCGACCAAGATCGCATGACCGAGGCGTTCGGGCTATATGCCCTGTCCGGCAAAGCCACCGCGTTCTTGGCCCCCATCGCGATCGCGATTACGACCCAAGTAACGCAGAGCCAACGGTTGGGCGTGACCCCCGTGATCGTATTATTCGTGCTTGGTCTGATCCTGTTGGCTTGGGTCAAGCCGGAGGGCGAGAAATCTTGATTGGCGAGGTAAACAACACCCCTGATGTTGGCAGGTTTTGACATAAAACATTGGCTGTTGGTCGCATTGGCTTTGGCCTTTTTGAGCGGCACCAGTCACGTTGCCAAAAAGCAGGGCGAACCTTTGGCCAACAAGCTGTTTGGGGCGCAGAAAACCGCATCCCAACAACCCCCGCAGGTATTCGGCTCTTACGCCAAAGGCTGTTTGGCGGGGGCGGTACAACTGCCCCAAACCGGTCCCACATGGCAGGCGATGCGTCTTAGCCGCAATCGAAACTGGGGCGATCCCTCGCTGATCGCTTTTTTGGAGCGGCTCAGTCTTAAGTCGACCGAGCTTGGCTGGAAGGGGCTTTATATCGGCGATATGTCCCAGCCGCGCGGTGGGCCGATGACCTCGAGCCATCAGTCGCATCAGGTCGGGCTTGATGCCGATATCTGGATGTTGCAGCCAAAGCGCCTCAACCTCAGCCGTGCCGCGCGCGAAAATATCTCGTCGGTATCGGTTCGCAGCAAGGACCAGAAACGGTTGACGAAATACTGGACGCCCAAGCATATGGCGCTGTTGAAAGCGGCCGCAAAAGACCCGGATGTGGAGCGTATTTTTGTCACCGCAGCCGCCAAGATCGACATGTGCAAAAAGGCTGGCAGCGACCGAAAATGGCTGGCCAAAATCCGACCTCTTTACGGTCATAACTATCATTTCCACGTGCGCCTGCGCTGCCCGAAGGGTGACAGACGGTGCAAGAAACAAACGCCCGTTCGCGCCATCTCCAAGGGTGACGGCTGTGATAAAACCTTGACTTGGTGGGTGACGGATTATCTGGCCAAACCTAAATTTGATGGCAAAAAGATTAAGAAAACCGTTAAGATCCGGCCCAAACCAAGACGTGCCCGTGAAATGATTATGGCAGATTTGCCGCGCCAATGCGTTGGCGTGTTAAAATCACAATGAAAGCCGCATTGACAGGCTTGATCCTGTGTCTGGCAGCGCCCGCGCAAAGCGCCAGCCTTGAGTTTCTTTCAAGCTTTATCTGGCCCGAAACCGGCGCGAATTTCGGCGGGTTTTCGGCGCTGGAGCTTTCGGCAGACGGGACGAAATTCACCACCGTCTCCGACAAAGGCCGATTTATGACCGGAACCTTGAGTCGGAAAAGCGGGCAAATTACCAATGTCACATCTGGGCCAATCCGGCCACTTCACGGCCAAACCGGAGGGCCGCTCAAGAGGTTTGACACCGATAGCGAAGGGTTGGCAATCGGCGCGGATGGCCAGTATTTCGTGTCGTTTGAAGGCAACCATCGGGTCTGGCGCTATGACGACCCTGAAGGCGCGGCCAATAAAACCGGCCATCACGAGGATTTCAGGAAATTTCAGAACAATTCCGGGCTTGAAGCGTTGGCGATTGATGCAAACGGCGTGCTTTATACCTTGCCCGAACGCTCAGGCGAGCTTGATCGACCCTTTCCGGTTTACACCTACCAAAACCAGCAGTGGGAAACCCGTTTTTCCATCCCCAGGCGGGGCGAGTTTTTACCCGTTGGCGCGGATTTCGGACCCGACGGTAAGTTCTATCTGCTGGAGCGGGACTTCGTGTGGTACAAAGGATTTGCCTCACGCGTTCGCCGGTTTGACATGACGCCAGAGGGGGCCACAAACGAGGAAACCTTGCTGGTCACGCCGTTCGGAATGCATGACAATCTCGAGGGTATCGCCGCGTGGCAGGATCAGTCGGGTCGTCTGCGTCTGTCGATGATATCGGATGATAATTTCAGTTATTTTCAGGTAACCGAGTTCGTGGAATACGCGGTAGTTGAGGATAAGTGAGCTGATTTCATGCGTCTGAGGTCTCGCCGCCACAAGTCTCCATCGCGGCCATAGCCTCGCTAGCTGTTTCAACAAACGTAACTAAATCAAGGTCTTCGCGCGCGATTGTGCCAGCATCCGCCAGCGCATCCCAGTTGATAATCCGGTGCCAAAACTCTTTGCCAAACAAAACCACTGGAATTTTGTCCATGCGTTTGGTCTGGATCAGGGTCAGGGTTTCAAACAGCTCGTCCAGCGTGCCAAAGCCGCCGGGAAAGACGATGATTGCCTTAGCGCGCAGCAGAAAATGCATCTTGCGGATGCCGAAATAGTGAAAGTTGAAACACAACTCCGGCGTTGCGTATT
>CAYPUW010000119.1:0-6698 GCA_964413925.1 uncultured Rhodobacter sp.
CCTCGATGGTTTATGTGACGCATGATCAGATCGAGGCGATGACGCTGGCCTCCAAAATCGTGGTGATGAAGGGTGGGGTGATCCAGCAAATGGGTACGCCTTCGCAGATTTATAACCGCCCCGAGAACCTGTTCGTCGCCGATTTCATGGGTTCGCCGGCGATGAACCTGATCCCGGCCAAGGCCATCAAAAACGGCAAAGGCGTGCAAATCGTGATCGAGCGCCCCGAAGGTGGCCCGCTGATCCTCAACGATGCCGCAAATCCTGACCTACCAGAGAACGTGATTTTGGGTCTGCGACCCGAAGACATCGCCGAGGCCGGATTTCGTGCGGGAAAACAGGTGCAAACCGCCCATTGTCTGGTTGAAATCGTCGAGCCTGCCGGGGCGGACACTTATGTGATGTCCGACCTTGGCGGCAAAAAAGTCACCGCGCGTTTTCATGCCGAGACCAAGGCGGCACCGGGTGCGACCCTGGAGTTTGCATTTGATCTTGGCAAAGTGTCCTATTTTGCGCCAAATACCGGCCAGCGGCTGAACTGAGCAGGTTGCCGCGCATCTGCGCCGAAAAGGAGACCCCCCCATGACGTTTCTCGTGGCCGACGTGGGCGGCACCAATACACGACTGGCTTTGGCCGATGATCGGGGCTTGTTGTCGGGGAGTATCGCGCATTTCATCAATGCAGAGTACCGCTCATTTTCCGAGGTGATGGAGATGTTTTTGGCGGGTCAAGATCCTGGCTCTGTCTCCGCCTGCTGTGTTGCGATGGCCGGGCCGGTCACGGCGGGAAACGCGCGGCTTACTAATCTTGATTGGCATATTTCGCTCGCGGAATTGAGGCAAATTACCGGCACTGAGAACGCGATCCTGATGAATGATCTGACCGCTTTGGGATATAGTCTGCCCCAGTTGCGCGCATCCGGGTTGATGCAGATTTCGCGCCCTCAAACCGATATCTACCGCAACGGGCAGTCGCTGATCGTCGGCATCGGAACCGGTTTTAATGTGTGCCCGGTGAAGGTCGAGCAGGGGAGGGGGCCGAGCTGTCTGGCTGCTGAACTCGGGCATGCCGGTTTGCCGCTTAGTCTGATTGCCCTGCTTGAGGAAAGTTTTCCGGGCGAGGCTCGTTCTTTTCGCACCGTTGAAGATTGTTTTTCTGGCAATGGATTATCGTCTATTTTCAGCCTGTTAGGTGGTAATGCTGCGCTGTCGGGAGCCGAGATTGTCGCGCAACATATTGCCGGAAACGATCTTGCGGCAACCGGAGCGCTTGAGCTTTTCGCGGCGCTATTGGGCGATTTATGCAAAGAGATGGCGCTGCAATATTTGCCACTAAACGGCATCTATTTTGCAGGCAGCGTCGCTCGTGGACTGTTTCAATCCGGGCTGTTGCCGGAATTTCTGAACGCATTTGCCAATCACCGCCAGTTTCAGGATCAGCTTTCAAACACACCAGTTGCGCTGATCCTTGACGATGCAGCCGCGCTGCTCGGCTGTGTAAATGCTTGCAAAGCGCGCTAAGACGCTGATTCCAATCATGAAATTTCTGGAGCGGGTAGCGGGAATCGAACCCGCGCCTTAAGCTTGGAAGGCTCTTATGATACCATTTCACCATACCCGCTCAGAGCGACTGTGCCTACATCGGAACGCAAATTTCGTCAAGGCGAACATTGCCGGTCGAGGCCGGAAAGTTGCATTCGTTTAGCGACCGTAACCGTTTAATCCGCAGTCAGCAATGGCGGCTTATTGCCAGAAAGACGAGGTTTTTCCGGGGCCTCGATCTTCAGAACCAGCTTATTGTTCCTTAAGCCAACCTTGATTATCCCGCCCTTGGCGAGCTTGCCAAATAACAACTCCTCCGCCAGCGGCTTTTTGATATACTCCTGAATAACCCGCGCAAGTGGCCGGGCGCCCATGCGGTCATCATACCCCTTCTTGGCCAACCACTCTGCCGCCGATTTTGATAGCTCGATCAACACGTTGCGGTCCATCAACTGCGCTTCAAGCTGCAGCACGAATTTGTCGACCACCTGAAGGATCACCTCTTTTGACAGGGGGCCAAAACTGATTGTTGCGTCCAGACGATTGCGAAATTCTGGGCTGAATGTGCGCTCAATCGCCGCCGTATCCTCGCCTGTGCGCCGCTCGCGGCCAAAGCCGATCGCCGATTTTGCCAACTCCGAGGCCCCGGCATTGGTGGTCATGATCAGGATAACGTTACGAAAATCAATCGTGCGCCCATTGTGATCGGTCAGCTTGCCGTGATCCATCACCTGCAACAGGATATTATAGACATCCGGGTGCGCTTTTTCGATTTCGTCAAGTAACAAAACGCAATGTGGATGCTGGTCAACCCCATCGGTCAACAAGCCGCCCTGATCGAACCCGACATAGCCGGGAGGTGCGCCAATCAGGCGACTGACAGCGTGTTTTTCCATGTATTCCGACATGTCAAACCGCAACAGCTCCACCCCGAGCGTGTCGGCCAGTTGTTTGGCCACCTCGGTTTTGCCAACCCCGGTCGGGCCTGCAAATAAGTAGTTGCCGATGGGTTTTTCCGGCTCGCGTAGCCCCGCACGACTGAGCTTGATTGCCGACGAGAGCGCGTCGATTGCCGGATCTTGCCCGAACACCACCCGCTTGAGCGAGGTTTCCAGATCGCGCAGAACCTCCGCGTCGTCTTTGGAGACATTCTTGGGCGGAATACGCGCAATTTTTGCCACCACCGCCTCGATTTCCTTAACGCCAATGGTTTTGCGCCGCTTGCTTTCCGCAACCAGATGCTGCGCCGCCCCGGCCTCGTCGATCACATCAATCGCTTTGTCGGGCAGCTTGCGGTCATGAATATAGCGTGCGGACAACTCGACCGCGTTTTTGATCGCATCGGCGGTGTATTTGATGTCGTGATGCTCTTCAAAATAGCTCTTAATACCTTTGAGTATCTTGATCGCGTCCTCAACCGTCGGCTCGTTCACGTCGATCTTCTGAAAACGGCGCGCCAAAGCCCGGTCTTTTTCAAAATGCTGACGGAATTCCTTGTAAGTGGTTGATCCCATGCAGCGAAGTTTGCCACCTTGAAGCGCTGGTTTTAGCAGATTGCTGGCATCCATCGCCCCGCCAGAGGTAGCACCTGCGCCAATAACCGTGTGTATTTCGTCGATGAACAAGACCGCGTCAGGGTGATTTTCCAGCTCGGACATCACCGATTTCAGCCGCTCCTCAAAATCGCCTCTGTATCTGGTTCCAGCCAGCAAAGCCCCAAGATCAAGCGAGAAAATCGTGGCGTTCGCAAGAACTTCCGGCGTCTCCCCATGCACGATTTTATAGGCCAGCCCCTCGGCGATAGCCGTCTTGCCAACGCCCGGGTCGCCGACCAGCAAAGGGTTGTTCTTGCGGCGGCGACACAGAACTTGAATGCAACGTTCAACTTCGTGGGTGCGCCCAATCAACGGATCGACTTCGCCGTCACGGGATTTGGCGTTGAGATCAACGCAGTATTTATCGAGCGCCGTTTCCTTGGCCTCACCCTCGACCACACCCGGCGTTTCTTCCTCGAAATGATCGGTGCCTGTCAGCGGACGCGATTCGCCGTAATTGGGATCTTTGGCCACACCGTGAGCAATGTAATTTACCGCATCATAGCGCGTCATATCTTGTTCTTGCAAAAAGAACGCAGCATTGCTTTCACGCTCGGCGAAAATTGCAACCAGCACATTTGCGCCGGTCACTTCGGTACGGCCAGAGCTTTGCACATGGATTGCCGCGCGCTGAATAACCCGTTGAAACGCCGTGGTTGGGGCCGCTTCAGAGCCGTCGATATCCGACACAAGCGAGGCCAGTTCCTCATCTATAAACGTGGTTAACGTATTTCCCAGCACATCAAGGTCAACCCCGCAAGCGCGCATGACCTTGGCGGCCTCCGGCTCGTCAATCAGCGCCAGCAGCAGATGTTCGAGCGTAGCCAGTTCATGTTTGCGCTCATTGGCATGTGCCAACGCCGCATGAATTGCCTGTTCCAGTGTACTTGAGAATGATGGCATCATCAGCCCTCCCATCATGACCCGATCTGCGGCAGTGGCCCCAGACCATTCGCAATCATGTGCTTTGTTACCTTAGACTTCGGTTTTATTATGGCAGCTTCAAGGTCTTTTTCCTCAATTCTGCTCACAAAAGGCAAAATAAAATGTTCCAATTGGCAAAAATATCCTCGCCGAAGGCCAGAATCTGGGAACAATTTTACGAAAACCTGTCGTTTATACCGCGAGGTTTAAGCGGCTAAAACTCGTCTTTACGCTTGCGAATATCGGCGAACGCCTCGGCACTCCCCGCGCGCAAAAACGGGTTTGTCGCCATTTCCAGCGCCAGCGTTGCTCCCATCGTGTCGTCCCCACGCGCACGCATTTGCGAGATCTGCTGCGTGCGTTCGATCAGCGCCTTGTTCTCGGGATCAACCGACAGCGCGAATTTGGCATTGGCGGCGGTATATTCATGGCCTGAGTATATTCGGGTTTCCGGCGGCAGCTCCATCAGGGTCGTTAGCGAGTTCCACATAGTCTTGGCATCCCCCTCAAACAGGCGGCCACAGCCCATCACCATCAGGCTGTCGCCAGTGAACAGGGCATTGGCCTCGGGGAAATAATAGGCCACATGTCCGACCGTATGGCCCGACACGTCATAAACACACACCGTTTGATTGCCGAGCGCGAACACATCGCCTTGCTCAACCCCAAGCTCAAGTTGGGGCAGGCGGTGCATGTCGGCTTTGGCCCCGACCAGCGGCGCGTCAATCGCGGCTTTCAGGGTATCCAGCCCCGCGATGTGGTCATCATGATGGTGGGTGATCAGAATTTGGTTCAGCCCCCAGCCTTTGAAGGCAAGCGCGCGCAATATCGGTGCGGCATCTGGCACGTCGATCACTGCGACCTCGCCAGATTCGGTGTCGCACACCGCGTAAGCATAATTGTCAGACAGGCAAGGTATGGTCAGAATTTCCAGAGGCATGGCAATTTCACATTTGATTGATTAGGTTCAGGGCGAAGTTTCCCTGATTGTGGGCGCAGATGCAATGCATTTGGATGTTGTGGACCTAAAAGCCTTTTACACCCGGACCCGGTTGGGGCGCACGGCGCAGCGGGCTGTTCGCGAGCGGGTGCGTGAAATCTGGCCCCAGACAAAGGCGCAAACCGTGGTTGGCTATGGGTTCACCTCGCCGCTATTGCGCCCGTTTATTGCCCAATCGCGTCGAGTGATCGCGTTGATGCCCGGCCCCCAAGGCGTGATGTGCTGGCCTGACGCCTCGGCCAATGTTTCGGTTCTGTGCGACGAGACCAACTGGCCGTTGCAAACGGCTTTCGTGGATCGACTGGTGATCATGCACGGGCTTGAGACATCAACGCGACCTGACGCTCTGCTTGACGAGGTCTGGCGGGTTTTGGCCCCCGAAGGGCGAGTTTTGTTTATCGTGCCCAATCGCACCGGCCTGTGGTCGCGCCGGGACGTAACCCCGTTTGGATATGGGCGACCTTACAGTTTGCGGCAGATGAACGCGCTCTTATATCAGCACCGTTTCCTGCCCGAACGCCACATGGCCGCGCTGTTCTCGCCGCCCAGTCAAAAACGGTTCTGGTTAAAAATCGCCCCGATCTGGGAGCGCGCGGGGCGTGCCCTCAGCGCCCATGCAGCCGGTGGGGTGTTGCTGGTCGAGGCCAGCAAACAGGTATTCGCGCCAAAGCCGCGCGGGCTTACACAGGCGGTCAAACGCCCGTTCGGCGTGCTGGAGGGGATTGCGCGTCCAGCCCCGGAAAGCGTCTCTGGCCGCAAACAAAAGTGACAGGGAAGGCCTATTTGTGCCCCCGCCGCCATCAAATCGCCCGTGCGTATTTCGTCAAAACATTTGTCAAATGCGTCGGATTCTCGACAAATCGTTGAATTCTTGTCGTTTTTGCAGCTTCAAAGCGCCGCATCTTCGCCTATGGACAAGTTAATATATTGTAAACTAACAATAAATTTTAGCGCCCTGCATGACCTAAGCGGTTGCCAGCCAGAGGTGCGTCTGTTATCACCGCGCCGATTTCGACGTATACACGCAGTTGTGTACGCTCTTTAACCATTCGGGTCTGTGTTTTGCACAGGTTCCGTAAAGCCAGAAACCGGAAGGGTATAAGTGTCCGAAACCGCTTCTATATCGTCGGGCGTTGCCACGCGCTATGCTACGGCAGTGTTTGATCTGGCCCGCGAGGCCAAGAAACTTCCCGAGTTGGAGTCCGACATCGACGCGCTTGCCGACGCGCTGGATGTGAGCACCGATTTTGGCGAGCTGATCACATCGCCAGTTTACAGTCGCGCCCAACAAGGCACCGCCATCGCGGCAATCGCTGCGAAAATGGCGCTGGGTCAGATCGTCACCAGCACGCTGGGCCTGATGGCCCAAAAGCGTCGCCTGTTTGTGCTGCCGTTTCTGATCGAGGCCATTCGCGGCCTGATCGCCGAGGAAAAAGGCGAAGTGAGTGCGCAAGTTGTGTCAGCCAAGAAGCTGACCAAGACGCAGGAAACCAAACTGGCTGCATCGCTGAAAAAGGCGATTGGCAAAGATGTTATAATAAATTCGAGCGTTGATACGGCCCTCATTGGTGGTCTTATCGTCAAAGTGGGCTCGAGGATGATTGACAGTTCAATCGCCTCCAAGCTCTCCAATCTTC
>CAYPUW010000120.1:0-6681 GCA_964413925.1 uncultured Rhodobacter sp.
ATCGGATGGGCTGGAGATATAACGGATGCGCTCAACCACGATCCGGCGCACCAGCAAGCCGAGCAGGCCGATCAGCAACGCGAAAGAGGCGTAGATGCCAAACGGTTGAACCCAGTTGACCCAAAACCAGATCGGCTCGATGAAATAGCGGAAATGGCGCAGTAAAACCAGCGCAAGGCCCACGTGGAACAAATAGCCAAACAGCCAGATCCACTTGTTGGATTTGAACAGGCTCTCAAATACCAGAACCTCGCGGCTCATGCGCCAGAACACGCCCGAGCGCGTGGTCGGCGCGGGCATGGTCGGGATTTTCAAAGGGGCCGGAGTCCGCGCATATTTCGCGATCCGCAATCCAACCCCGACGACGAGCATGATCGTGGCGAAATAAAACAGCAATGCGTAAAGCGTTGACAACACTTGCGGACTCCTCCCTAGAAGTTCTTCAGCCCAAGCCTCCTCTGATTTTGTTTGTTTTCAGAGGCTTATAGGGCAGATATTAGACGCAGCCAGTTGGTTTTGGCAGGCCGGCAATCTTACAGGCTTGTTTGGCCGGGCCGTATGGAAACAGCTCGTACATATATTTGTTATTGCCTTTTTCCGGTCCCATCGACTTTTTGACGGCCTTGATCAGAACCCGAACTGCGGGCGCGATTTGATATTCTTCATAATAGTCGCGCAGGAAGTTAACCACTTCCCAATGCTCGCTATTCATGTCGACTTCTTCGGCTTTGGCAATGACATCGGCCAGCTCTTTGGTCCAGTCAGACAGAGTGGTGATATACCCCTCTTCGTCATGCTCAATGGTTGCACCGTTTACTTCATATGACATGGTTGGTTCCTTTCGGTTGTGATGATCCCCCATACGGATCGAAAAATTTCTAAAGCCAAGCTTGGCTGCGCTCATGTGAGGCCGCGAGTTTGACAAAACCTGTGTAATCCACAGATGTTACGCCTTTGATAAGGCGTTTCTGATCTATGCCGCGCGCGGCGATATCGCCGGACAAAACGCTTATGGTGACCGCGCCACTTTTAGCACTGACTGCATCGGCCAGCGTGGTGCCGGTGGTCGCGCCGTAAACGCCGTCCTCGATCAAAAGGATGGTGTCGCCATCTTTGACGTGGTTAAGGCAGCTTTGAAGCGTGCCAGTGGCAAAGGGCGATTTGTTAACTGTGTGAAGCGTTGACATATTTCCCCTCCTTCAAAAGCTCAGGACGACGTCTTGGTCGGCCATGATGTCGGATAATTCAGCGCGGCTGACAATCTTGAGCGAGGGTTTTTCGATATAGTCGTCATCCTCGTCCTCATAGGTGATTTCTTGCAAATCGGCGGCGGTCAGGCCGCGCTCATCAAGCGATTCTTGCTCGACATAAAGCTTGGTGACATCATAATCCCCCAGTGCGCGAAAGGTTGGCGAGAAATTCTTGACGCCGATCTCCTCGGTATTTTGACCCTTGGTGAGCTGAAACACCCCGTCATCAAAAAACGCCAAGCTGACATCTTGGTCAAACGCGGCACCGATCAGCACGACCTCCAGCGCCTCCAGCGCATAGATGGTGCCGTAAGGGGCGCGGCGGTTCACATAGAGGAACTTCTTGATCTTTTCTTCCATCATCAACCCCCAAATACCATCAGACGGTCGGTCTGGATGCCCATTTCAATTAGCTGGCCAAGGCCAGAGATGCGAAACCCCTCGGCCATGTTGTCGGCGTCCTTGCCCTGACGTTTGGCCTCGTTGGCGTCCAGCATCCCGCGCCGTTGAGCGGCAGCGATGCAGATCACCAGATCAACCTCGTGTTGTTGTGCAAGAGCGGTCCAGTTCTTCTGGATGTTGCGCTCGTCTTGAGGTGGCACCGACAGGCGCGTGCCGACATTTACGCCGTCATGGTAAAAGAACACGCGCGCCACCTCATGCCCGCTTTCAAGCGCGGCTTTGGCAAAATTATATGCCGTGTCCGATGCCTGACGGGTATAAGGCCCCTCGTTGACTACTATTCCGAATTTCACTGCATCCGCTCCTTAAAAGTGAACATGTGCCGAACTGTTCATGGATTTGCGAGCGCCGGTCCATGTATCCAGATGGTGCTTGGTAAAGGCCAGATCGGTCATCTCGAAAAAGCGGCTCCAGCCAATGCGTTCGATCCACTCGCCCATACGCTCCCAATGTTTGGCGTCTTTCTTATAGGCCTCGACGATCTTGCGAACGACGGCGGCGACTTCGGGCCAATGGGGCGGATTGTTGGGCAGGTTGGCCACCGCCAGCTTGTGAAATGTCGGCTTGGAGCGGGCGTTGGAATGCTTGCCCCCGACCCAGATCGCGATCTTGGTGCTTTCGGCGCCATTGATTTGCATCGGCGGACAAGGCGGATAGCAAGCCCCGCAGCAGATGCATTTCTTTTCGTCGATCTCAAGGCTGGGCTTGCCGTTAACCATCGCCGGACGAATAGCGGCGACCGGACAACGGGCGACCACGGCGGGGCGCTCGCACACATTGGCGACGAGATCGTGGTTGATCTTTGGCGGCTTGGTATATTGCACGTTGATGGCGATATCGCCCTGCCCGCCACAATTGATCTGACAGCACGAGGTGGTGATACGCAAACGATTGGGCATTTTCTCCTGAACGAACTCTGCATGGAGATAGTCCATCAGGGATTTAACAACACCCGAAGCATCGGTCCCCGGAATGTCACAGTGCAACCAGCCCTGTGTATGGGAGATCATGGAAACCGACGCTCCGGTGCCGCCTACGGGAAAACCGTTCTCCGTAAGCTCATTGATTAGAGGTTCGACCTTGGCCCCATCCTCGACCATGAATTCAATGTTGGAGCGGGTGGTGAAGCGCACATGACCGTCAGCGAAATTATCGCCAATATCGCACAGCTTGCGGATGGTATAGACATCCATCTGGCGCTGGGTTCCGGCGCGAATGGTGAACAGTTCGGCCCCGTCTTTGGTGACGTGACGCAAAACGCCAGCGCGGGGGCGGTCATGGTAATCCCAGTTGGCCTGATTGGCCACCATCATCGGGTGCATATACTGGATGTGATCCGGCACGCCGGTTTCAACGGCGGTTCTTGGTTTGGCTTTGACTTCAGTCATTGTTTATTCTCCCTGTCAGAGCGCTCTCTGCGCGCGAACGCGAGAGGCTCTGAGTGCTGAATTTGTTATTCCGAGGCGACGGTCAGCCCGGATTCAAGCGCTTTGCGCTCAAACCATTTGGCCGCTTCTTCGTCAAAATCATCGGTGCGCACATAGGATGAGGTGCGCGGATGGTTAACCATGTTCGGATCAGCCTCGACGCCAACTGCCTCCAGAAATGTGGGCAGGCTGACGCGGTCGATAGTTTCGCCAATACGCTCGTGTTCCAGCGCGTTATCGGCGAAAAATTCGATGCAGGTCTCGGCGAAATCCTCCAACGCCTCGAAATCCTCGTCGGTTTCAAGCTTGATGAAAGGCTTGATCATGATGCCCATCATATCACCCACTTTGAGCGAGCGTTTGCCGCCGATCATGATCGAGGCGCCGCGATCGTCGCCGGGGCTGAGGGCTTTGGTCATAACGTTGATGCAATGCATGCAGCGCACACAGGATTTGTTGTCGATCTCCAGCGTGTCATCGTCATTGAGCGAAATCGCACGGGTCGGGCACATGGAAACCACCGTGTCGATGGTGTATTTGCGGCCCTTCTCGGCCACATGTTCCTTCACCCGCTCTTGATTGATCTTGATGTCGTCGCGCCATGTTCCAATCACCGCGAAATCGGCGCGGTGGATGGCGTTCACACAGTCATTGCCACAGCCAGAGAACTTGAACTTGAACTTATAAGGCAGGGCCGGACGGTGCATCTCGTCGAGAAACTTGTTGATGACCTGACGATGGGCACGGCCCTCGTTATAGCAAGATTGCTCGCAACGGGCTTGACCCACGCAACTCATGGATGTGCGCAAAGCCGGTCCAGCGCCGCCAAGATCAAAGCCGATCTCGTTCAGTTCGTCAAAGGCATGCTGTGTCGCCTCGGACGTGCAACCCTGAAACATAATGTCGCCGGATTGGCCGTGAAACGCGATCAGACCCGAGCCGTGACGTTCCCATATATCGCACATTTTGCGCAGAAGATCGGTGGTGTAATGAAATCCCGGAGGGGGCATGACGCGCAGGGTGTGAAACTCTTTGGAGTTGGGGAACCTGTCGGCAACTTCGGAAAAGCGCGGGATGATACCGCCGCCATAGCCAAACACCGAGACGGTTCCGCCCTTCCAAAAACCCATCCGTTCCTCATAGGAGTGGTTAAGCTGGCCAAGCAGGTCGTTCATCATCGGCGCGTATTTCTCGCCTTTGGAATCGCGCAGCCGTTTGAGGCCGGTGACAAAGCTGGGCCAAGGGCCATCTTCGAGTTGATCAAGCATCGGGGTCGGGTGCTGGCCGACCTCGGCCTTATCGTCTATGGAATCGCCATCTTTCATAACAAGTCTCCCTCTTGTATAAATTCGTCGCAGCCTCTTGCGGGCGGTTTGTTCACTCTCATCGGGGCAGGTTTTCGCTCGCCCGTGGGAACACATTGACTGAGGTTCCCGAAATATAAAAGCCCTACGCTCTGGAACCAATTGGTATTCCCTCATCTACTTTTATATATTAGTATATATGAATGTACAGAAAAAAGTGATTCAGGGTGTGAAAGCTTGTACCAGGAAGAACGTTGAAACGGCTGGGAACAAATCCGGCTAACGGCGAGCGGGTTGAAAAAGTGATGGCTAGCAATATTAATATATCAATAAGTCAAGATGTTATGAAGCTTCGCGATTTCTCGCAACACGCCTACGAGCCGTGGCGCGAAGCAGTTCTCGCGGCCCATTCGGATCGCGCGGCAACCACGCCCGTTGCCATCGCTGATCTCGGAAATCCAAGCGAATCCGAATGCGCAAAACTGATCAAAAACTGCCGCTCAACGAATCTTTCGCTCTATTCAACTGCGACAATTAGCCAAGATCTGGCAGAGATTCGCGCCAATCTGAAACGATTTTCACACGCGCTCGGCCTGAGAATCGCTGAACGTCACCGCTCCGCTGGCCAAGACGGCATTGTTGCGCTGACCGTGAGCGAGGCCGCTCGCCAGCGCGCCTATATCCCCTATTCCAGCCGCGCGATGAACTGGCACACGGACGGCTATTATAACGCTCCGGGCGAGCAAATCGGCGCGATGGTTCTGCATTGCGCGCGCGCGGCAGAGGATGGCGGCGCGAACCAGTTTCTGGATCACAACGTCGCCTATATCCGTCTGAGGGATCAAAATCCGGCCTATGCCACCGCCCTGAGCCAGCCCGAGGCCATGACGATACCGGAGAACCGCGAGGCCGACGGCTCTGTGCGTCCAGTCAGTGTCGGGCCGGTGTTTTCCATTGATCACGGCGGCTATTTGAGCATGCGTTACACCGCGCGCACCCGCAGCATCTTTTGGCATGACGACAGGGTCACCCCGCTTGCTGCACAGGCGTTGCAGGAGATGTTGGAGCAAGAAGATCCCCTGATGCTCGGGCTGAAACTTGTGCCGGGTCAGGGGATTTTATGCAATAATGTGCTTCATAACCGCACCGGATTTGATATGGGTTCAGAGGAGGTCTCTGCCCGCCAAAGCCAACGGGTGATGTTCCGCATCCGGTTTCATAATCGCGTTAAAGAAGGGTAAACCATGGCCAAACTCAGCGAACTCATCCTCCAGCACCCCGACGTCAAGACCTTTGACGATCTGGAAAATCTGGTAGCTCATGCCGGCGAATCAGGGCAAATGTTTTTAGAATTTGACCTCAAGCCCGACTACCGCGACACCCCGCGCAAATGGGAGTGGCGGCTAGAGGCGGCATTTACGCGGGGGTTGCGATATGACTGATACGGGCGAAACGATCACCGAGTTAGGCGAGCGCGAGCTGCCGTTCGGGCGACGGGTCAAGCTGCAAAATGTGGATTTCCACAACGGGCTTAACCTGCTGCGGATGACGTGGCGCGAGGGGCGGCGGTTTACCCAGATCGACCTTGATCCGGCAAGTGCGACCCTGTTTGCTGCGGACGTTCTAGACTGGGCGCGCACCAACTCTGACGATAACTGAAAGCTGATAAAATGGACTATCTGCCGATCTTTCTCGATATCAAAGCCCGCCGCGTCATCGTTGATGGCGGCGAAACCGTGGCCGCGCGCCGAGTGGATCGCGCCTTGCTGGCTGGTGCCAAGGTTGATTTGTTTAACCCGACATTAAGCGAAGAGTTTCGCAAGCTGCTGGACCACGAGAACCTGACCCACCACACCCGAGCGTTCACCGACAGCGATTTTGTCGGCGCTATCATCGCTTACGGCGCATCCGACGACCCAAGCCGCGACGCCAAGCTTCACGCCGCCGCCAAGGCCCACGGGGTGCTGGCAAACGTGGCCGATGTCGGGGAATATTGCGACTTCATCACCCCCTCGGTTGTCGACCGCTCCCCGCTGGTGGTGGCGATTTCATCTGGCGGAACCGCTCCAGTGATCGCGCGAATTCTGCGCGCCCGTATCGAAAGCCTGCTGCCCCCCACCTATGGTCGTCTGGCCGAATTCGTTGGCCAATTTCGCGACCATGTTGGCGACAAGATCAAGCGGTCGCGGCCAGTACGGTCACGTCTGGCTGCGGATCGAGCCCAGAGAGCCCGGCGAG
>CAYPUW010000121.1:0-6644 GCA_964413925.1 uncultured Rhodobacter sp.
GGCGTGATCATGGCGGTGGCTTTCATCCTTTACGCGGTGGTTTTCAGCCGCGCGCAAGCCGAGAAAGTGTTCCCGCCGTGGCTGGTGCACAAACTTTTGGCGCTCGGCGTACTGGTCTATGCAAGCACCGGAATTTACAGCCTGTTTTTCGGCTATGCCTATCTTGATTACACGGTGTTTGCGCCCGCCGATCCGGCCCATGGTCAAGAGTTGGGCATCTTGTTTGTCGAGGCCGGTGTCGGCATCACCGTGACCGGCGTGATGCTGGCGATTTACTACGCATTCGCCGCGCGCACCCCGATCATCAGCGACGAGGAGTGGTGATAATGGCCGACTTCACATGGGCCTTTGTCATTGGTCACATCAACTATTGGCTGTTCACGGTTTTGATGATGACCGGCCTTTATATCGTGGTGGCCAAGGGCAATCTGGTCAAAAAGATCGTCGGGCTGAACATCTTTCAAACCTCGGTATTTATGCTTTATATTTCAATGGGTAAGGTTATTGGCGGCACCGCTCCGATCTTTCCCGTAGACATGAAAATCGACCCGAATGTTGTCTATACCAACCCGCTTCCCAGCGTGTTGATCCTGACGGCGATTGTGGTCGGCATTGCCACCACCTCGCTTGGTCTGGCGCTGATCGTGCGTATCCGCGAGGAGTTTGACACCATCGAGGAGGACGCCCTGTTGATCAAAGAGCACGACCTCGCCCATGCTGAAAACCTGAAATACGGACAAGCAATGGGCGGGCAGGCGTAATGGCTGTCGAGACCGCTCAGCATGTGGCCCTGAGCCTGCAAGACCAGTTGCCAGTGCTGGAGATTTTGGTGCCGTTCGTGTCTGCCCCGCTGATCGTGTTTCTTGGCAGTCGGCGGCTGGCTTGGGTGCTGGCGATGCTGGCCGCGATCTCGTCCACACTCATCGCGTTTTTGCTGTTGATGAAGGTGATTGATGGCGGCGTGATCTCGTATCAGCTTGGTGGCTGGGCACCGCCTTTGGGGATCGAGTACCGCGTCGATGCGGCCAATGCGCTGGTGTTGCTGTTGGTGTCGGCGATTGCCACCATCATCCTGCCTTACGCGCGCGCCAGCCTCAAATCCGAGGTGCCAGAGCGCCATCACACCCTGTTTTACGCGGCTTTCATGTTGTCGCTGACCGGCCTTTTAGGGGTGGCGATCACGGGGGATGCGTTCAACGTGTTCGTGTTCTTGGAAATCTCGTCGCTCTCTACCTATGTGCTGGTATCGCTCGGCTCATACCGCGATAAACGCGCGCTGACGGCGGCCTATAATTACCTGATCATGGGCACGATTGGCGCCACGTTTTTCGTGATCGGCCTTGGGCTGTTATATATGTCCACCGGCACGCTCAACATGGCCGATTTGGCCGACCAAATCGTGATTAACGGGGTTAATCGCACTATCAGTGCCGCCTTTGCCTTCATCGTGGTAGGGATCGGCTTGAAAGTCGCGATCTATCCGCTGCATCTGTGGCTGCCAAATGCCTATACCTATGCGCCCTCGGCCGTGACCTCGTTTATCGCCGCCACGGCCACCAAAGTCGCGGTTTATGTGCTGCTCAGGTTCATGTTCTCGGTGTTTCAGCCGGGCTTTCTGGGCGAGACCAATACGCTGGAGTTCATCATCCTGCCTTTCGCGCTGCTGGCCATGTTTGCGGCCTCGTTCATTGCGATTTTTCAAAACGATTTCAAGCGGATGCTGGCTTATTCAAGTATCGCGCAAATCGGCTATATGTTGCTTGGTATCAGTTTTCTGACCCAAGCGGGCCTGACCGCAACCATCATTCATTTGTTCAACCACGGCATCACCAAAGCTGCGCTGTTCATGGCGGTTGGGGCGTTCGCGATGCGGGGCAAAGGCTCGTTTCTGGCGCAGATCAGCGGCGTTGGCAAAACCATGCCCTGGACCAGTGCCGCCGTGGTTATTGCCGGGTTCAGCCTGATCGGCGTGCCGGGAACCGCCGGATTTATCAGCAAGTGGTTGCTGGTGCAGGCGGCATTGGAAAAAGGCTGGTGGCCGGTCGCGGTGCTGGTTCTGCTCTCGTCGCTCTTGGCGGTGATTTATGTGTGGCAGGTGATCGAGACCATGTACCTGAAGCCCGCAACCGAGCATACCCCGACCCGCGAGGCCCCGCTGTCGATGCTGATCCCGATCTGGATCATGGCGCTGTCGACGATCTATTTCGGGCTGAATACAGAGCTTACTCTCACCGCCGCGCAGACTGCAGCCCAAGGGCTGATGGCTGGGTCGAGCGGCATGCAATAAGGCGGACGAGACGTGGAAACAAACACGGCCATAGTGTTGAGCATGCTGATCCCGCTGGCAGCGATGGTGAGCAATCTGCTATTTGCCGCGCGCCCTAATTTGCGCGATGGGCTGACCTTGTTGGCTGCGATTTCGACCTTCGCTTCGGTGCTGGTGATATTGGTTAACGAGGGTAACGCAACCACCCAGACGATGGCTTTGTTCACGGTCATGCCGGGGCTGGATTTCGCCTTTAATGTCGAGCCGCTGGGCCTGCTTTTCGCCATTCTCGCCTCGGGTTTGTGGATTCTCACCCATATTTACGGCGTTGGCTATATGCGCGCCAACAAAGAGGAGCATCACCCGCGTTTCTTTGCCGCGTTCTCGGTCGCTATTGCCAGTGTGATGGGCATCGCATTTGCGGCTAACATGTTCACATTGTTCCTGTTTTACGAGCTGTTGACCCTGACCACCTATCCGCTGGTCGCCCATAAAGGCACGCCCGAGGCCATTCGTGGCGCGCGCATATATATGGGCATTTTGATGGGCACCTCGATCAGTTTTCAAATCATCGCCATCGTGTGGACCTACACCATTGCCGGCACGCTTGATTTTACCAAGGGCGGTATTTTGGAGGGGCATATCGCTGGCGGAATGGTTGGGCTGTTGCTGGCGCTTTATGCCTTTGGCATTGGCAAAGCGGCGCTGATGCCGTTTCATCGCTGGCTGCCTGCGGCGATGGTGGCCCCGACCCCGGTGAGCGCGTTGCTCCATGCCGTCGCGGTGGTCAAGGCCGGGGTTTTCACCCTGCTGAAGGTGGGGATTTACATCTTCGGCATTGATTTTCTCGCCAGTACCGGCGCCTCGGTTTGGTTGATGTGGGTGGCGGCGTTTACCATAATTGCGGCCTCTGTGATTGCCATGACCAAGGACAATCTCAAGGCGCGGCTGGCCTACTCGACCATCAGCCAGCTTGCTTACATTACCCTCGGCCTGGCGCTGGCGACCTCAACGGGGGTGCTGGGGGCGGGCTTGCAAATCGTCATGCACGCGATGGGAAAAATCACCCTGTTCATGAGCGCAGGCTCGATTTATGTGGCGACGCATAAAACCAATGTCAGCCAGCTTAACGGGCTGGGTCGTTTGATGCCGATCACGTTCGGTGCGTTTTTGATCGGTTCGCTCTCGATCATTGGCCTGCCGCCGTTTGGTGGCTCGTGGAGCAAGTGGCTGTTGTTGATGGGGGCGGCGGACGCAAAGCAATGGGTGATGTTTGCGGTTTTGATGATCAGTTCCTTGATGAATATCGCCTATCTTTTGCCGATTGTGGCGCGGGGATTTTTCCGTGGTGACAAGGCCATAAGCCAAGACACCGGCCTGCGCGAAGCGCCGTTTTTGGTGTGGCTACCACCGGCCCTTACCGCGACCGGCACCATCATTTTGTTCTTTTACGCAGGCTCAATCGTGTCGTTCCTGTCGCCAATAGTCAGTCAGTGAGGAGAGTTCGATGAATAATCGCCCCCCCAGAAGCGACGCAACACGTGACGAGAAATTCCCCACATGGGCGCATTTATTTTTGTGGATCGACCGCCCGTGGGGACCGAAGCTGATCTTTTGGGGCTTGATCGCGATCTGTGCGGTTCTGCTCGGACTGGCGTTTACCTATAAAAACTACTCCGAGGTCAAGGCCGAAAACATTCAGGGTTTTTTCTCGGCGTTCGGATTTTTCGGCTTTACCGGCCTCATTTTGCTGGCCAAGGGCATGCGCGTGTTGATCAAGCGAGACGAGGATTACTACGGCGATAAGGTGATCGACAGCGAGGCCTATCCCGAGGACGAACTCGGTCGGGAGGAGTATCATGCAGATTGATCAAATCCCCACCGCGTTTATCTTTTTCATTGGCGCGGGTCTGTTGTTTTTGCTGCCCCAAGGGCGCGCGCGGGTCATTGCCTCGCTGATCATTCCGGTGGTTGCCGGGGTGCAAATCTGGGGGTTGCAGTTTGGCGACCTGCAACAGGTCAGCCTGTTTGGCTTTGATCTTCAGCTGATGCGGGTGGACAAGCTGTCGCGCATTTTCGGCCTAATTTTCAGCCTCGCCGCCTTTTTAGGCACGCTTTACGCGTGGCATGTTCGTGATCCGGTGCAGCAGGTTTCCTCCCTGCTTTATGCCGGTTCGGCCATAGGTGCTGTGTTTGCGGGCGATCTCATCACCTTGTTTTTCTTCTGGGAAGGCACGGCGATTGCGTCGGTGTTTTTGATCTGGGCGCGGCGCACCGAGGGCGCTTATTACACCGGCATGCGTTATCTTATCGTGCAGATCGGCTCTGGCGTTTTGCTGATCGCGGGGGTTGTGCTTTATTATCGCGAGACTGGCGGCATCGGCTTTGTAACCATGACCCTTGGCAGCCCCGCAACATGGTTAATTTTTCTGTCTTTCGGCATCAAAGCGGCGTTCCCGCTGTTGCATAACTGGCTGCAAGACGGCTATCCGGCGGCGACCGTGACGGGGACGGTAATCTTGTCAACCTTCACCACCAAGCTGGCGATTTACGCGCTGGCGCGGGGCTTTGCCGGCACCGAAATCCTGATTTATATCGGGACTGTTATGGCGGTTTTCCCGGTGTTCATGGCCGAAATAGAGAACGATTTGCGCCGGGTTCTGGCCTATAGTCTTAACAACCAGCTCGGCTTTATGGTGGTTGGTATCGGCATTGGCACCGAGATGGCGCTGAATGGCACCGTTAGCCATGCGGTCGCCCATATCCTTTATAAATCGCTCCTGTTCATGAGCGTGGGGGCCGTGCTTTATCGCACCGGCACCTCCAAAGCGTCGAAACTTGGCGGGCTTTATCGAACCATGCCGCGCACGGCAACTTTCTGCCTGATCGGCGCTGCCTCGATCTCGGCATTCCCGCTGTTTTCCGGGTTTGTCACCAAATCCTTGGTGCTGAGCGAGGCTGCGGGCAACAATTATCCCTATGTCTGGGCGGCGCTGGTGTTCGCTTCGGCCGGGGTGTTGTCCCATTCGGGCATCAAAATCCCCTATTTCACCTTTTTTGGCCATGATAGCGGCCTGCGCCCCAAAGAAGCGCCGTTGCATATGCAATTGGCGATGGGAGCGGCTGCCGCCCTGAGCATATATATTGGCGTTTTCCCGCAGCAGCTTTACGCGCTGTTGCCCTATGCAGTGGAATATCAGCCCTATACCTATGGTCATGTGATTGATCAGCTCCAGCTATTGATGTTCGCGCTCTTGGCGTTTGCGATCCTGATGAAGACGGGTATCCATCCGCCGGAAATTCGTGCCATTAACCTTGATACCGACTGGATCTACCGCCGGTTCTTGCCGCGCTTATTCGCCAAAGGTGGCCCTGTGGTTGCGCGCATATGGGCGCGAGGGGCCGGGATGTGGTCGCGCTGGAGTGGCGGGATTGTGCGCCAGCTTTATCGCTCGCACGGGCCTGAGGGGCGGATTGCCTCCACTTGGCCGACCGGCGCAATGGTTCTGTGGATCGCCATATTGCTTGGCGTGACGCTGGTGGTTAATTTTCTCAGCTAAGGAAAGGCCACGCCCGATGGCACCCGCAATCACGACCCCGCTTGATTACGCCCATGGCCGGATGGCCTCTGACCCCGAACACACCGGCTCTCGCCTGCGGTTTTACGAGCGTCTCGCCGATTGCGAGCTGTTCATGATGCTAAAGAGTGAACCCGACGGCGATCAGGTCGCGCCAGAGGTGTTTCCGGTTGACGAAAAATCCTATGTGCTGGTGTTTGATACCGAGGCGCGCATGGTCGAGTTCACCGAAACCCAAACCCCGTTTGTGGCCCTGTCGGGGCGCAAAATCGCCGAGATGCTGGACGGGCAGAGCTTGGGCATGGGGGTCAATCTCGGGGTTGCGCCGTCGAGTATTTTGATCCCTAGCGAGGCTGTGGAATGGCTTAATCAGGCGCTGGCCGCCGAGATCAAAAGCGTTCGCGGTCAGCCCCGCGAGGTGCATGTGCCGGTTGGTTTGCCTGAGGAGTTCCTGCGCGCGCTCGATCAAAAACTCGCCAGCGCTATCGGTTTGGTCGATCACGCTTATCTGGCCGGGGTGAGTTATGACGACGGCGAGAAAAGCAACTTGTTGGGGTTTGTGAACGCCAACAAGGCGGCAGAGGGCGCGTTGGCGGCGCTTGCCAATGAGGCGGTGAGCTTTAGTGACACTGAGATCATGCTCGACGTCGCGTTTTTTACGCTGTCTGATCCCATATGCGCGCGTCTTGACAAGGTGGCGCTGAAATATGAGGTGCCAAAACCCACACCGGCCGTGACGCAACCGATTGCCAGCGCGCCGGGGATGGACCCCGATAAGCCGCCGCGTTTGAAATAGCGAC
>CAYPUW010000122.1:0-6627 GCA_964413925.1 uncultured Rhodobacter sp.
TTCTCCCCGCTGACGGATGGGGATTCATGGAGAGTTTACATGATGTTAGTGGAATTGACCACGGTGCCGACGGTGGCTTTGCCGGTCGCAGAGTTCGCCTCGCATCTGCATCTTGGCACTGGTTTTGCCAATGATGGGTCGCAAAATCCGGTGTTGGAGATTTATCTGCGCGCGGCGATGGCGGCGATTGAGGCGCGTATTGGCAAGGCGCTGATCGTGCGGAAGTTCGCGTGGCAGTTGACGGCGTGGCGCGATGGCTCGGTGCAAGGGTTGCCGGTGGCACCAGTGCAGGCGATTTCGGCGCTGAAGATGACTGATTTGGCGGGCGTGGTGACGGTGATTGCGGCGAGCCAGTATTATTTGGAAAAAGACAGCCAACAGCCGCGTTTGCGTTCGGTTGGTGCGAGCTTGCCTGCCATTCCTGCAGGCGGGGTGGTTGATGTGGAGTTTAGCGCCGGTTTTGGGCCGGGTTGGTCTGATGTGCCGGTTGATTTGGCGCAGGCGGTTTATTTGCTGGCGGCGCATTATTACGAGAACCGGCGCTCGGAGGGTAGTCGCAAGGATTTGATGCCGTTCGGGGTGATGGCGCTGATTGAAAACCACCGTGCGGTGCGTCTGTTGGGTGGCCGCGCGTGAGTGGGGCGATCCATCCGAGCCGCCAATTGGTGCTGGAAGAGGTGGTTCGTCAGCCCGATAATGCTGGCGGTTTTACCGAAATTTGGACGGCGCTTGGAACAGTTTGGGCCGATGTTAAGGCTGGATATGGGCGCGAGCGCGAGATGACGGCGGCGACTTTGTCCTATGTGCCGTATCGCATCAAGGTGCGTGCGGCCCCTGAAGGCGCACCGTCGCGGCCAAAAGCCGGGCAGCGATTTGTTGACGGGCCACGGATTTTCAAAATCCTCGCGGTGGCGGATTACGGTCATGACGGGCGTTATGTGGAATGTTTCACCAAAGAGGAGGTGGCGGCATGACCTATGCGATCTCGTCGGCGTTGCAGTCGGCGGTGTTTGGCGCGGTTTCGGGAAATTTGGCGTTGCAGGCGTTAATCGGCGCGGATGTGTTTGATCAGCCGCCCTCGGGCGTGTTGCCGTTAACCTATGTGGTTGTCGGCGAGGAGGATGTGCGCCCGCGCTCGGATATTTCGGCCAATGGTGCAGTGCATGATTTGACCATCAGCGTGTTCTCCGATGCGGCGGGATTTACGGCTGCCAAGGAGGTTGCGGTGACGATTTCGGACGCGCTTGTGGATGTGGCGCTGGTGCTGACGCGGGGGCGTTTGGTGTCGATGAGCTTTGTTCGGGCGCGGGCAAAACGCGGCAAGGCACCGGATGGACGGCGGATAGATTTGACGTTTCGCGCCCGTGTTGAAGATATTTAACTTACTCTTTTGAAAAGGAAAAATCATGGTTGCCCAGAAAGGCAAGGACCTGCTTATCAAGCTCGATCTCACCGGCTCAGGTGCGTTCACGACCATTGCGGGGCTGCGGGCCTCGCGGATCACGTTTAACGCCGAGACTGTCGATGTGACCACGTTGGAGAGTGTTGGCGGTTGGCGCGAATTGCTGGGCGGGGCGGGGGTGCGCTCTGCCTCGATCAGCGGCTCTGGCGTGTTTCGTGACGCCAATACCGACCAGCGGGCGCGTCAGATATTCTTTAACGGGGAAGTGCCTAATTTTCAGGTGGTGATCCCGAGTTTCGGCATTATCGAGGGCGCGTTTCAGATCTCGGCGCTGGAATATGCGGGCAATTTTGATGGTGAGGCCAGCTTTGATCTGACCATGGCCTCGGCGGGTGCGCTGACATTCACGGCGATTATCTGATGGTGAACCCGTACCGTGGCGAGGTTTTGCTGGAGCTTGACGGTCAGGAATATGTGCTGCGTCTGAGCCTTGGCGTGCTGGCCGAACTGGAGGAGAGCCTTGGTGTTGGCTCGTTGCTGGCGCTGGTTGAGCGGTTTGAAAACGGTGAGTTTTCCACGCGCGATCTGCTGGCTTTGTTGGCGGCCGGGCTGAAAGGGGGGGGGCTGTGCGGCCCCTCCTGATTTGCAGGTGGCGACGGTAACGGGCGGGCCGATTGCGGCGGCGCGTATTGCTGCGCGGCTGTTGGCGGTGTCGTTTTCGGTGAGCGATGAGCCGGTTTGATTGGCCGGCGATGATGCGGGCGGGGTTTCAGGGGTTGCACCTGCGGCCCGATGAATTTTGGGCGCTGACACCGGTGGAATTGTTGTTGATGCTGGGCCTTGAGGGCGGGAATTCTGGCGCTTTGAGCCGGGCGCGGCTGTCGGAATTGAGTACAGAGTTTCCTGACGAGGCGCAGGTGGATGTTAACCAAGATTAAGGACAGGTGATGGCAGATATACTTTCACAGCTTGATGCGCTGGACGGTCAAATCGGTAATTTGGAGACGACGATTGGGTCGGCGCAAACGGTCTCGGCGGCTTTTCAGGGGGAATTGAAGTCGATGGAAACCACCATGTCGGCGGCCAATCGACAGGTGAGCGGGCTGACGCGCTCGGTCGGTTGGGGGCTGCGTCGGGCGTTTGACGGGTTGGTGTTTGATGGGGCGCAATTGTCTGATGTTTTGAAATCCTTGGGACGCAGTATGGTGAGTTCGGTTTTCTCAAGCGCGTTTAAACCGGTTCAAAATTCGTTGGCACAGGCGCTCACGGGTGGGGTGCAAAACCTGATGGGCGGGCTGTTGCCGTTTCAAAATGGCGCGGCGTTCTCGTCAGGCAAGGTGACGCCATTTGCACGGGGTGGTGTGATTTCCAGCGCGACCCCGTTTCAGATGCAGGGCGGTCTTGGGGTGATGGGCGAGGCGGGGCCGGAGGCGATCATGCCGCTGACGCGTGGGGCCGATGGGAAGCTTGGCGTGAAGAGTGCGCAAGGCGGTCGGGCGGTTACGGTGACGATGAATATCTCGACGCCGGATCTGGCGGGATTTCATCGTTCACGCAGCCAGATTGCGTCGCAGATGAGCCGGGCTATCGCGCAGGCGTCGCGCAATAATTAGGGGTAAGGGTATGAATTTTCACGAAATTAGCTTTCCGACCAGCTTGAGTTTTGGCTCTGTTGGTGGCCCGGAACGGCGCACCGAGATCGTTACGCTGGCCAACGGTTTTGAGGAGCGCAACAGCCCTTGGGCTGACAGTCGCAGGCGGTATGATGCTGGGGTTGGGATGCGCAGTCTGGACGATATCGAGACTTTGATCGGGTTTTTTGAGGCGCGTCAGGGACAGCTTTATGGGTTTCGCTGGAAAGATTGGACCGATTATAAATCGTGCGCTCCATCGTCGGATGTGGCGATGGGCGATCAGTCGATTGGGTTTGGTGACGGGGTGAACAAGGTTTTTCAACTGGCAAAAACCTATCAATCTGGGCCGCATCAATATGAGCGACGGGTTACCAAACCTATCGCTGGCACGGTTTTGGCGGCGGTTGCGGGGGATGCGCAAATTGAAACTGTGCATTTCACGCTTGATGACACGACGGGGTTGATCTCGTTTGTGGCCGCGCCTGCTGACGGGGTTTTGGTGAGTGCGGGGTTTGAGTTTGATGTGCCGGTGCGGTTCGATGCGGAGCGGATCGAGATGTCGCTGGCGAGCTTTTCTGCCGGTGAAATCCCGACGGTGCCAGTGGTCGAGGTGCGGATCTGATGCGGGTTATTCCAGAGAAGATGGCCGCTCATCTGGCGGGTGGTGCGACCTCTCTTTGTCGTTGTTGGCGTCTGGTGCGGCGTGACGGAGTTGTGATGGGGTTTACCGATCATGACCGGGATATTAACTTTGATGGGGTGATTTTTAGCGCTGGAACCGGCTTGGATGCGGCGGCGATTTATCAAACTACCGGCCTGAGTGTGGATAACAGTCAGGCGGTTGGTGCGCTCAGTGATTTTGGTCTTGATGACGTTGATATTCGCGCCGGGCGTTATGATGGGGCCGAGGTGTTGGCGTGGCTGGTGAATTGGCGTGACGTGAGCCAGCGTCTGTTGCAGTTTCGCGGTAGCATTGGTGAAATTCGCCGCAATGGCGGGGTGTTTGAGGCGGAGTTGCGTGGGTTGAGCGAGGCGCTTAACCAGCCTGCGGGGCGGGCTTATCACCGAAATTGCAGTGCGGTTTTGGGGGATGGCGCGTGCAAGTTTGACGTGTTGCAGCCCGGCTATTTTACCGATGCTGCGGTGTTGAAAGTGGCCGGGCGGGGGAAGCTGGTCTTTGCCGGGTTGGTCGATTTTGCCGAGGGGTGGTTTGAAAAAGGGCTGGTGCGCATCTTGGGTGGGGCTGGCACGGGGCTGAGTTCGGTCATTCAGGCGGATCGGTTTTTGGGCGGAGAGCGGCTGATTGATTTATGGCAGGAATTGCCGGTCGATCTGGCGGTTGGCGATATGGTTCGCCTTGAGGCGGGGTGCGATAAGCGTGTTGAGACCTGTCGGTTGAAATTTCATAACTTCTTGAATTATCGAGGATTTCCGCAAATTCCGGGCGAGGATTGGGCGATGTCCTATCCGACGAAATCCGGGGTGAATAATGGTGGGAAGCTGCTATGAGCGGCGAAAAAGCCGTTGCGGTGGCGCGGGAATGGATCGGCACGCCTTATTTGCATCAGGCTTCGGCCAAGGGGGCTGGGGCGGATTGTTTGGGGCTTTTGCGCGGGGTTTGGCGCGAAATTTTGGGTGCCGAGCCGGAAGCGCTGCCTGCTTATACGCCTGATTGGTCAGAGCCTGCGGGGGGTGAGGATTTATGGCAGGGGGCGATGCGGCATCTGGTGGCAAAACCGTTGGGGGCTGCGGTGCCGGGCGATGTTTTACTGTTTCGGATGCATCCGCGCGCGGTCGCCAAACATCTGGGGATCGCCGGGCGGATCAATGAGAACGCCAGTTTTATTCACGCATATATGCGCGCGGGCGTAGTTGAGAGCCCGCTTTCGGCCCCTTGGGCGCGCCGCGTGGTTGCACGATTTGAATTTCCACAACGGAGGGTCTGATGGCCACATTAGTTTTATCTGCGGTCGGGGCCTCGCTTGGGAGCGCTGTTGGCGGCTCTGTTTTGGGGATGAGTTCGGCGGTGATCGGGCGCGCGGTCGGGGCGACGTTCGGGCGCATGATCGACCAGCGGGTGCTGGGGCAAGGCTCGGACGTGGTGGCGAGCGGGCAAATCGATCGGTTTCATCTGTCGGGGGCGAGCGAGGGCGACGCGACCCCGCGCTCGTTCGGTCGTGTGCGATTGGGCGCTCAGGTGATCTGGGCGTCGCGGTTTTTGGAGAGTGTTGTTACCACCGGCGGGGGTGGTAAGGGGACGCGCGCGCGCCCGGCCAGCAGTAAGTATTCCTATTCGGTGAGCTTGGCGTTAGCGCTCGGTGAAGGGGTGGTGACGCAAATCGGTCGGGTTTGGGCCGACGGAATCGAGGTGGCCAAGGATGATTTTAACTGGCGACTTTACGTGGGCGATGAGGCGCAATTGCCGGACCCAAAGATCGAGGCGGTGCAGGGGGCGGGCATGGCACCGGCGTTTCGAGGCACGGCTTATGTGGTGTTTGAAGATTTGGATTTGGAGCGGTTTGGCAATCGGGTCCCGCAGTTTAGCTTTGAGGTATTTCGGCGCGCGCAACCTAGCGGCGGCAGCTCTGATCCGGGGGCGACGATCAGTGGGGTCGCGCTTATTCCGGGAACGGGTGAGTACACGTTGGCAACGACGCCGGTGCATTTTGACTATGGTCCGGGGGTTAATAAATCGGCCAATGTGAACTCGGCCAGTGGTAAAACCGATTTTTTGACCTCGATTGAAGAGTTGCGCGGTGAGTTAACCAATTGCAAATCGGTTTCCATGGTGGTGTCGTGGTTTGGCGACGATTTGCGTGCGGATCGCTGTCAGTTAACGCCGAAAGTCGAACAGGTGGCTTTTGATGGCGTGGGGATGCCTTGGCGGGTTTCGGGGGTTGCGCGTGCGGGGGCTTTGACGGTCAGTCAGGTGGATAATCGGCCGATTTTTGGTGGCACACAGGCGGATGCTTCGGTGATCGAGGCGATCAAGGAAATTCGTGCTGGCGGGCAGGAGGTGATGTTTTATCCGTTTATTTTGATGGATATTCAGGCGGCCAATGGACTGGCCAATCCGTGGTCGGGGGCTGGCGATCAGCCGGTGATGCCGTGGCGGGGGCGGATAACTTTAGCGGCGGCTCCGGGGCAGGTGGGGTCGAGCGATCAGACTGCGGCGGCGGACGCGGAGGTTGCGGCGTTTTTTGGCGCGGCGGCGGTCACAGATTTCGTGGCAGGGGCGGGGACTGTGGCCTATAACGGGCCGCCGGAGTGGTCTTATCGCCGGTTTATATTGCATTACGCGCATCTGTGTAAGCTTGCGGGCGGGGTGCAGTCGTTTTGCATTGGCTCCGAGTTGCGCGGGTTGACGCAAATTCGTGGGGCTGGCGGTCGTTTTGTGGTGGTCGCGGAGCTGGTGGCGCTGGCGGCGGACGTGCGTTCTATTTTGGGAGCAAACACAAAGATCGGCTATGCAGCCGACTGGTCGGAGTATTTTGGCTATCACCCCGAGGATGGATCGGGCGATATTTTGTTCCATCTTGACCCGCTTTGGACGAGTGCGGATATCGACTTTATTGGCATTGATAATTACAT